>DATCQG010000054.1:0-6540 GCA_036569625.1 Dermatophilaceae bacterium
GTGGGCGATACTGGGATCGAACCAGTGACCTCTTCCGTGTCAGGGAAGCGCGCTACCGCTGCGCCAATCGCCCGCTCGTGTTCCTCGAGGTGGAGACGGGATTTGAACCCGTGTACACGGCTTTGCAGGCCGTTGCCTCGCCTCTCGGCCACTCCACCCTTGCGGTTCCAGACCTTCACCAAGAGCCTCGCGGCCCCGGTGAGGCATGAAGCCTCCGAGCGGACAACCGGGCTCGAACCGGCGACCTCAACCTTGGCAAGGTTGCGCTCTACCAACTGAGCTATGTCCGCGGAAACGCCAGCAGTCAACCCGCTGTGCGTGCGTGCAGACATTAGCCGATCCGAAGTCTCGGAGTCCAACCGACTCCCTTGGACATCTCGCCCATCCGTCCCCCGGAGGACCGTCAAGGGCCCCTCGTGGGCGAGTTTGCCCCGCCAAGTGGTCTCGGTTGTGTCCCTGAGCGGGCTTCAGGACACAATGGCGGACTCAACGGCACGATCAACGACTGCTCACGAAGGACCTCATGGACATCTGGCCGGGCCAGCCCTACCCCTTGGGCGCGACCTTCAACGGCAGCGGAGTCAACTTCACCCTCTTCTCCGAGGTGGCCGAAAAGGTCGAGCTCGCTCTGATTGGCGACGACGGCGCCGAGACGCGGATCACGCTCACTGAGGTCGACGGATACGTCTGGCACGCCTTCATCCCCACGATCCAGCCCGGCCAACGCTACGGCTTCAGGGTCCACGGCCCCTTCGATCCCACAAGTGGACATCGTTGCAACCCCGCAAAGCTCTTGCTCGACCCCTATGCCAAGGCCATCGACGGCCAGATCGACCTCGACAAGTCGCTGTTCTCCTACGAGCTGACCGATCCGCTGAAGTTCAACGCGGAAGACTCGCTTGGCCACACGATGCTTTCAGTGGTGATCAACCCGTTCTTCGACTGGGGCCACGACCGGCCGCCACGTCACGAGTACCACAACAGCATCATCTACGAGGCTCACGTCAAGGGCCTGAGCATGACCCACCCCGACGTCCCGGACAACATCCGCGGGACGTACGCCGCAATCGGGCACCACGCGATCATCGACCACCTCGTCGGCCTCGGGGTGACGGCCATCGAGCTGATGCCCGTGCACCAGTTCGTCCAGGACACCACCTTGCAGGACAAGGGCCTCAAGAACTACTGGGGCTACAACACCATCGGGTTCCTTGCTCCGCACGCCGCCTATGCCGGAACCGGAACCCGCGGTCAGCAGGTCAGCGAGTTCAAGTCGATGGTGAAGGCGCTGCACGAGGCCAATATCGAGGTCATCCTCGACGTGGTCTACAACCACACCGCCGAGGGCAACGAGAACGGCCCGACCATCGCCTTCCGCGGAATTGACAACGCGTCGTACTACCGCCTCGTCGACGAGCACAAGGAGCACTACTACGACACCACGGGCACCGGGAACAGCCTGCTGATGCGACACCCCCACGTGCTGCAGCTGATCATGGACTCGCTTCGGTACTGGGTCACCGAGATGCACGTCGACGGCTTCCGCTTCGACCTGGCCGCAACCCTGGCCCGCCAGTTCCACGAGGTCGACCGGCTCTCGGCATTCTTCGACATCATCCAGCAGGACCCGGTGATCTCGCAGGTCAAGCTGATCGCCGAGCCGTGGGATCTCGGGGACGGCGGCTACCAGGTCGGCAACTTTCCGCCGCTGTGGACCGAGTGGAATGGCAAGTACCGCGATACCGTTCGCGACTTCTGGCGCGGAGAGGCCGCCTCCCTGGGCGAGTTCGCCTCTCGTCTAACCGGATCCAGCGACCTCTATGCGCACTCGGCTCGGCGCCCGATAGCCTCCATCAACTTCGTTGTCGCCCACGACGGGTTCACCTTGCGGGATCTTGTCTCCTACAACGACAAGCACAACGAGGCGAACGGTGAGGCCAACAGGGACGGCGAGAGCCACAACCGGTCCTGGAACTGCGGGGTCGAGGGCGAGACCAAAGATCGCGAGGTCAACGCCTTGCGCCGCCAGCAGCAGCGCAACTTCCTCACCACGCTTCTGCTCAGCCAGGGAGTGCCGATGATCGCCCACGGCGACGAGCTCGGCCGAACCCAGCAGGGCAACAACAACGCGTACTGCCAGGACAACGATCTCGCCTGGATCAACTGGGAGCTCGCCAAGAGTGAGAGCGAGCTGGTCGCCTACACCAGCGCTGTGGTCTCACTTCGCAAGGAGCACGCCGTATTCCGTCGCCGTCGCTTCTTGGCCGGCGACGCCGCCCACGGCGGCAAGAGCGACCTGGGAGACATCGAGTGGTTCTCCTCGGACGGCACCGAGATGGACGAGGACGACTGGCGCAACGGCTATGCCCGCACGCTCATGGTCTTCCTGAACGGCCAGGCCATTCCCGAGCCCGATCCTCATGGCCAGCGCACCATCGACTCCGACTTCCTCATGCTGTTCAACGCCCACAGCGCCCCCGTCGACTTCGTCCTGCCACCCGCGGCGTACGGCCTTCAGTGGCGAGTCCGCCTTGACACCACGGTTCCCGGGCCGGTCAACGGTGACAAGAAGGGCTGGTCGGCTGCAAGCACGCATCCCATTGCCGGTCGCTCCATCGTCGTGCTTCAGGCAGTGCCTGCAGCCAAGGTCTGACGGCAGCCCTAGGTCGCGGACAAGCGGGCCTTCTCGGCTTCGACGTCAAAAGTCGCGGCCGGCCAGTGCGGCGCGATGGCGCGGAGGTGCTCGACCACCAGCTGCTGGACCGCCAGCCGGGCGTACCACTTGCGGTCCGCGGGAACGACAAACCATGGCGCCTGCTCGGTCGAACATTTCTCGATGGCGGCCTGGTACGCCTCCTGGTAGGCCGGCCACAGCTCGCGCTCGTCCACGTCAGCGGGGTTGTACTTCCAGTTCTTGTCTGGTTGTTCGAGCCGCGCGCCCAGACGTGCCTTCTGCTCGTCACTGGAGATGTGAAGCATCACCTTGATGATGGTGGTGCCGGCCTGGGTCACCGCCTGCTCGAACGTGTTGATCTGCCCGTAGCGGCGGCCCCACGTTGAGGGGGGCACCAGATTGTGGACCCGAACGATGAGGACATCCTCGTAGTGCGATCGGTCGAAGACACCGATCTGTCCCGGCGCCGGCAGGGCGTTGCGGATACGCCAGAGGAAGGGGTGCTCCCGCTCCTCCTTGGTGGGCGCCTTGAACGCCGTGTAGCTGACCCCTTGGGGGTCCACCGAACCGACAACATGGCGCATGATGCCGCCCTTGCCTGACGTGTCCATCCCCTGAACGACCAGCAGCACGGCCGCCGTCCCGCCCGCCTTTGACTCGGCATACAGCTGCTCCTGAAGGTCGGCGAGCTCTGAAACCGTTGCGGCCAGGAGCTTTGCACCCGCGGCCTTGCCCCCGTCGTAAGCCGGCGTCGAACGCGGGTCACGCTCTGACAGGACCAGCTCCGGTCCGGCCATCAGCGCGCGCGTGAATGGCCCCGATCCGGCTGCGTCCCCTGAGCTGCTCTTCGCCTGCTTCTTGCTCTTGGCCATGTGCCGATCGTCGCATCCCTGCGTCGCGGGCGCGACCAGAACAGCGCGACTACTTCAATGGAAGGATGGGCGCATGCGCCTGCTCCATTCCGACGACGACCTCGGGTCATGGGTCCGGGGGCATGACGGGACGGTGGGTCCGGAAGCGCTGGCACTGGCCTATTCCTACCCGAGACTGTCCGGCACACAGACGTGGGTCAGGGCGAACATGGTCTCGACGCTCGATGGGGCGGCGACAGGCGACAACGAGCGCTCCGGCTCCATCAACACGGGGGCCGACCGCGACATCTTCGCAATGCTGAGGGCGCTGACCGACGTGATCCTCGTTGGCGCGGGGACTGCGCGGATCGAGGGATATCAACGAGCCAGGATCCGTGCCCCCTGGTTGGATCTACGCGGAGGTCGAGCAGCGCATCCCACGATGGCGATCGTCAGTCGGTCGGGTGAAGTCCCGACTTCGGTGAGCCAGGTTCGCGAGGACTCCGGTGATGTCCTGCTGGTCACCTGCACCCGGGCCGGCGACCAGAAGATCGATCTCGCCCGGGAGCTGCTTGGCGAGGATGGGGTGATCGTCGAGGGGCACGACAGCGTCGACCTGTCGGCGGCATTGGACGCGCTGGCCCTTCGGGGCATGCGACGCATCCTGTGCGAAGGGGGTCCTCATCTCGTGCGTGACCTGATCGCGTCGGGGCGGCTCGACGAGCTGTGTCTGACCCTGGCCCCGACACTGGTCGGAGGAGATCACCCGCGGATCACGGCTGGAGACCCGGTGGCCGCACACTTCGTGCCCAGGCTGCTGATCGAGGCGGATGGCACGCTCCTGGGGAGATGGGTCAGGCCCTGAGCCGGACGCCGTGGTCGCCTGATCAGGAAGGCTGGACCCGATCGGTGAGAAAGGAGCGCACGACGGCATCCCATCGCTCGGGATCGACATTCCATTCCTGGGTATGCCGTGCCTCGCGCCACGGTTCGAACCGGACCAGGTCGGGGCGCTTCGCTGCCAGGGAGATCGAAGGTCCGGCGGGCACGAACTCGTCGTCAAGAGAATGAATGAGCAGAGTTGGGTGTGTGAGCTCGTCCGCGCGGTGTTCCCAGTTCGTCAGTGCCACGTCGAGGGGCTCATGCACGCCGACCAGTCGGCGCGCCCAGCGATGGCCGATCAGCGACCGGCTCAGTCGCCCTATGGGCCCGGGGATCTTGTTCAGCGCACCGTGGTGACGCAGCACGTCCGACCAGTCGATCACCGGTGCATCCAGGACCACGGCACTGACCCGATCCGAGAGCAACGAGCGATCAAGAGTCTGCAGGATGATCGCAGCGCCCATGGAGTATCCGAAGAGAACGACCTCCTGAGCGCCGCCTTCGACGGCATACAGGATTGCCGCCTCGAGGTCCCGCCACTCGGAAAGGCCCAGGCTGTACCTGCCGTCAGAACTGGCTGGAGCACCGATGTCGTTGCGGTAGCTCGGGATCAGGGCGGTGAAGCCGAGATCGTGGAGCACGGGCAGCGCGCGCAGACACTCTCCCCGCTGCGCTCCCCTGCCGTGAACAAGGATCGCCCACCGATCCGTGAGGCCGTCAGCCGCTGGCACCTGCCACGCCGCGAGCATCCCGATCTCGGCTGCGATCTGCACATCACGTGATGGCAGCCCCAACGCTTCCTGCGGGTCACCGGCAAAGTAGTACTGGTTCCAGCGAGCGGGGCCGGCCCGCAGCTCACCGGAGTCCACGCCCTCGAGAACCCGCCGGACCCACCCCGAGGCCTCGTCAACGTCGAGCACCGCACCCACTCTGGCGTGTCCCTGACCACCATCGAGCCAGAGCCCGTAGCGACCGGGCTGAGCGGATACCGGCGTGAGCCCAAGGGTCACACTCTCATCGTCGACCGCCAGAATCTGCGTGTCGTCCGGCCTGAGACGATCGGGGGTGACGATCTTGCGCGCGAAATACGTTGCAGCAGCGACGGTTCCGGCCGCGGAGACCGCTGTCGCGGCGACGCCCGCTGCGGCGCCAACGACGAGACTCTTTCGGTGGACCTGACGAATCGAAGGCACCCGAGCATGGTCTCAGGTTCACAATGCTCTTGTGGACCTACCCATCAAACTGCCGGTGTCCCCCATGCTGGCCAAGGCCATCACCGACGTGCCCGCCCCTGACTCCGTCGCGGGGGGACTTTCCTACGAACCCAAGTGGGATGGCTTCCGGTGCATCGTTCTGCGCGACGGCGACCAGGTCGAGCTGGCCAGTCGAGGCTCCAAACCGCTGACCCGCTACTTCCCTGAGGTGGTCGAAGCCGTCCGTGTGCATCTGCCCGAACGATGCGCCATCGACGCCGAGCTCGTAGTCCGCGCAGGCCCGCCCGGCGCGCAACGACTCGACTGGGCGAGCCTGTCCCAGCGCATCCATCCAGCCGACTCCCGTGTCGTTCGACTCTCGCGGGAGACGCCTGCCGAGCTGATCTGCTTCGACATCCTCGCCCTCGGCGACGAGGACCTGACCGGTATGCCGTTCGGTGACCGCCGCAAGCGCCTGGAGCTTGCGCTCTCCGGCCTCCTGTTCGACGCGCCGGTCCATCTGACCAGAACCACCACCGATGTTGATACGGCAAGGGACTGGTTCGAGCACTTCGAAGGCGCCGGCCTGGACGGCATCGTGGCCAAACCCCTGGCGGCCACCTACCAACCTGGAAAGCGCGCCATGCTCAAGATCAAGCACTCCAGAACGGCCGAGGCTGTGGTCCTGGGATATCGGGTCCACAAGTCCGGCGCCGGTGTCGGGTCGCTTCTCCTTGGTCTGTACAACGAGGACGGCGATCTCTATCCCGTGGGCGGGGTCTCGGCGTTCACCGACGCCCGGCGCCTCGAGCTGGTCGACGAGCTCGCACCACTGGTCGTCACCGACGACCAGGGCGATCCGGTGATGGGCGCGACGGACCGCTCCCGCTTCAGCAGCAACAAGGACACGAGCTTCGTCAGGTTGCGCCCGGAGCGGGTG
>DATCQG010000055.1:0-3583 GCA_036569625.1 Dermatophilaceae bacterium
GCCGTGTAGACCTTCGCGTTGACCGGGCCGGTGGTCGTCCAGGAGTATCGATCCGTCTCGGTGGCTACCACCGAGCCAGGCCCCGAACACGAACCGGCGGTAAACGCCGGTGCTGTCACCGATACGTCCTGATCCACGGGAGGCACTGCGCACGTCGCGTGCTCGCTTTCGACGAGGTACGAAGGCTGAGCGTCGCTGAACTGGTTACCGATACCCGGATACTTCTGATTCAGCGCATTCTCAGAGACTTCGATCGGGTTCTTGCCCTTCTTGACGCTGTAGTTCCCAGGTCCACCGACGATCTTGCAGACCCAGACCTTCTGGTCGTGAGTCCCCTTCTTAGCTTCGGCAGATGCTGGCGCCGAGAACATGATGGCCATCAACCCCACCGTGCTCATCAGCGCAATGAGCCTTTTCATGATCTGTCCCCTCGGGTTGTCGATGATCCTTGGTCTGTTGGCCAAAGGTTCTTCAGACGAGAACGGCTTGTCAGTGGGTAGATGCACAGCGTCGGGATCTCCTCAACGCGGCGTCGAGTACCATGGTCAACACCGGCTCGGTGCGACGGGATCAGCACCGTAATCTGGAATCTGGTGGCCATGATCAAAACACCTGACTTCACTAGAACGCGGTTCTCTTGTGGCTCCTTAGGTAAAGAAACCATCAATAAATCGTAAGGACTTGGTCGGTTCAGGGTCAATCGGTAGCCTATTTAGCTGAACAATTCTGCCCGTTCGGACGATGGGCATATCGGCCCTACGGCTGATGGCGTTCCATGACAATGGGCACGCGGCATACATGATCGGCACAAGACTGCCGAAAACCCCCGAGATCTCACCAGATCGCAACGAACCCATCTTTTGCGCCCGAGCGGATCATTGCCCCACTGGACGAGATTCGCCCACAGGTCTTCGTCAGCTCAGCTCGCTGCTGGGCACGCCGAGCAGGTCAGCGCGCTGATAGCCGCTGCTGCGTCCGAGAAACGTTCAGTACTGCTCCGGACTCCCTGGCCGGACCGCCAGCCTGGCTTTGCACTGTGGTGGCGACGAGCTGAGGCTGGCCCGATGAACGAGCCGATGCGAGGTGAGCTCCGAACATCATGGCAACGGCCACCACAAGAGTTACCACCCCCACCACAACAAGGCGCCGCGAATCGGCAACGACTCCAAACAAGGCGGCCGGCGCGCTCAGAATGGCCCCCTTCGGCCCAGTCGGACGTCGATGACGACCGCTCGCCGGGGCAACGTTGACCGACGACACTCCGCGCAGCCTCCACTCAGCGGAAACAGCATGGGCGGGGTCGCCGATCGCGTGCTTCGGTGTGCGCACAGGGCGGGGGGGCGGCTCATATGCCGCCCGAGGCTCCAGCACCCAACCATCCAACGGTTCATCCTCACCCCGATGACGGCCGATTCCTGAGGGGGCTGGTGGTGGGACCAAGAGTTGTGGGAGCACAGGCGCGGGCGCATCGCTCGCGCCCGGTCGCAGGCGTTCATGTAGCGGCGAAGAAGCCCCCGGGGTCCGCTTGGGGACCCAGACCGTCGACCGTGAGCGCGCTACCTCCGGCGTGGAAACGGGCAGCGTTCCGAGCGCGGCGGCAATCCGGTCGGGAGGAAGACGATCCCATGACTGGCGATTCAAGCGGCGGCGCGACACAAGTGCGGATACCGACAGCTGCCGCCCGCTTTCGTTTCGCAAACCATCAAGAATGCTCATGTCCAACCCCTCCTTCCAGCAGGCTGTCCCAGGGGGTTGCCTTACGTAAAGAAATGTAGGCATACCGTATTACTTTGGTAAGGGTCTGGTCAATTCCCTGACGATTCGGGGAATGAGTTCGACCCGTTAGGGCAGGGATCAATGGGCCAAACAGACGATGACGTTCCATGACAATTCATGCCATGTCACTTTTAATGGTGCAAATCGGCTGACGCCAACTGCTTCAAGCTGGCCTGTGACCGACCCAACGGCGAATGTTGCCGTGGTGGCGGACGAGGACGAGCAGAGCGATGCAAACTCCCCACAGCCTGCCGGCGGCAACGGGGTCAGGCAACGGCGCCAGCCCGGCATACAGTCCGAGCAGTCCTGCCGCCACGATCGACGACCCGGCCACCGACCGGGTGCGCCACAGCATCAGCCCGAAGGCCAGGGCCATCACGATGGCGAACCACGGGAACACCGCCAGGGCGGCGCCCATCGAGGTGGCAACGCCCTTGCCGCCGTGACCGTGCAGGAACGGGGACAACACGTGCCCAAGTACGGCAGCCAGACCGACCGCGTATGCCGTGAAGCGGTCGCCCAGCCACAGCGCCAGCAAGGTCGGGACCAGACCTTTGAAGACATCGAGGACGCCCACGACAACGCCCCATCTCACCCCCAGGACCCGACCGACGTTCGTGGCTCCGGGGTTGCCCGACCCCTGGCGCAGGTCGGCGTGAAGAACCGTGGCGATGATCGTCGCCGGGTTGACCGCTCCAACGAAGAACCCGAACACGACCGCCAGCCCCAGGACGATCCATGAACCGGGCATCCTCAATCCTTCTCGGGCGACGGTCGAGGGGAGACGGCCACCGCGATCGTGCCCGGACCAACGTGCGCGCCCACCACCGCCCCCAGCTCGACCAGAACCACCGATGTCGTGGACGCGACCCGCGCCTGCAGCCGTTCAACCAGATCGCTCGCGCGGTTCTGCGAGTCGAGGTGATGGACAGCGATATCGACCCCCGACTCCCCCGCGGCGGCAGCGGCCTTCAGCGCCAGCTCCTCCAGCCTGCTCAACGCACGGACCGCGGTACGCACCTTCTCGATCGCTGCGATGTGCCCGTCGGACAAGGCCAACAACGGCTTGATGGCTAGGGCTGAGCCGAGCAGTGCCGACGCCACTCCGATCCGCCCGCCACGGCGGAGATACTCCAGGGTGTCGACATAGAAGATGACGGTGGCCGCAGCGGCGCGCGACCTTGCAACGGCTGCAACGGCTTTGGCGTTCTGCCCCTGCTGCGCGGCCCCCGCGGCGGACAGCACCGCGTAACCCATCGCCATACCCATCGATCGGGAGTCAACGACCTCGACAGGGATCGGCGACTGGCTTGCCGCAAGGGCCGCAGACTCGACGGTCCCCGACATGTCCGAGGAGATGTGCACGGACACGACCGCATCGGCGCCGTCTGCTGCTGCCGCTTCATAGGCGTCCAGGAAGGCCTGCGGCGAGGGACGCGACGTACTCACCGGGGTGAAGCTGCGCAGGGCAGCCGCCACCTCGGCGGTCGTGACATCGACCCCCTCGCTGAACTGCCGGCCGCCCAGGATCACATGTAGCGGCACCACCCGAATCCCTTGGCGCTCAACAAGATCCACGGGCAGGTATGCCGTGGAGTCGGTGACGAGCGCAACACTCACCCCCGCAGGCTATCCCTCGCAAACCTAGGGATGGTGCCTCTTCAGCCACCGCAAACCTAGGGTTCGTGTCGGCTTACCACAGGCAAACCTAGGGTTTGTGCTTATCCAGCCACCGCAAACCTGGGGATCGTGTCGGTGCGCATTGCCTTGCGTCGCTCGATCCGGACCCGCACGGTCCCTAGGTTTG
>DATCQG010000056.1:0-6439 GCA_036569625.1 Dermatophilaceae bacterium
GCGTCGTCGATCGGGTGGCGGGCTGATGGCCCTGCTCGCCATCGGTCTGTCCCTGGTGACCTACGGCTCGCTGAGCTGGCTGGGCAGCGAGTTCCACTGGACCGGCAACCACTGGACGATCGCGATGGCCGGTTCGCTGGCTGCGATCGGGCTGCTGCTCGTCGCGCTCGGTCTGGCTGGCTGGCGAGCGGGCTTCGTAGGCTTCCTGGCCGTCGTCCTGGCGATCACCGCTTGGTCGAGCAGCGTTGCGCCTGCAGGGATCCACCTCGGCGGGCGGGTCGGGGATGCTACCTGGACACCCGCGTTGGTGACGTCCGAGGCCAACTACCGCCTCGGGGCAGGGGACGCGGTCCTCAACCTGGGCGCGCTACCCAAAGAAGGTCTCAGCGAGGCGAAGCTCCCGGCATACGTGGGGATCGGTGACCTCAAGGTGGTGGTGCCCGAGGGCCTGACGGTCAAGGTCGTGGGCCACGTCGGCCTGGGCGAGATCCTCCTGCCGAGCGATCTAGGAAGCAATGGGCAGGGCGGCACAGATGTCGCCCGGTCGGTCGTTATCGGCGACGGACCAACCGAAGTCGTGGTCGACGCCGGGGTCGGCGTCGGACAGCTCACCGTGGTGAAGGAGTAGGACGATGGATGCCAACACACCTGCAATGCCATCATTCCCCGATGGCGGCCCGGTCGAGGACGACCCGATCCAGGACGGCCCGACCACGGTCAACCCGACCAACGTCAACCCGACCAACGTCAACGTCAGCTCGCCGGCTCGCCCCAAGGGACCGAACACCGCGGCGGTGGTTCTCGGGCTGGTTGCCATGGTGCTCGCGGGCCTGATCATCGCCAACGAGACGATGGGCCTCCAGGTCGACTGGTCACGTCTTGGGCCGGGCGGGATCGTCGGTATCGGGCTCGTGCTCGTGGTGCTGGGGGCCATCGGCCTCGTCCGGCGCCATGACGACACCTGACATCAGCGAGCGCCAGCTGGACGCAACATCGAGCCGGTCGAGATCCGTCGGCGGCACCCACGCGGCAGACGCCGTGGTGCCGCCGACGTCGTGCACGACCGGGTCGGTGGGTGCATGACAGGCCGCGCGGTACACGAGCCTCACGGCGTGGAAGTCCTCCAGCCGCCCCGAGGGGGCGCGGCCGACCCAGCGACTGGTGCGGACCACCGCGATCCCGCTCACCTCGATCACCTGACCGCTCTCCTCCCAGACCTCGCGCACCACGGCCTGTTCCGGCGGCTCGTCGACCTCGATGCCGCCACCGGGAAGGCCCCATTGACCCTGTGCATTGGTGCGGTCGGAGAACTCCGTCATGAGAAGTCCCCGCGAGCTGGTCACGTAGGCGTAGGCCGCCACCCGTTGGTACCGCTCGGGGACCTCGCCCTTGCCGGGCGGCAGATCCTTGTCCCGATGCAGAGGCTCCTCCGGCTCGAGCGGCGCGGCCACCTGGGGCTCAACGACGAACGACATTGTCAACACGTGGCTTCCACGCGAATCGCTCATGACGTCTCGCGCCGTCCGCACCTGCCAGCCATGCGAGGCGAGCAGTGCGACGGGGTCGTCCCCGTGGTCAAGGACAAAGCGGACGACCTCTGCGCCAGAGACTTCAACGCCCACCACGACAAGGCGCGGCGGCTCGGGCGATCCGCCGGTCAAGGGCCGGTCCTCGCAGCTGACCCAGCCAGGGCGATGGCACGGCGGTACTCGTCCTCCGCCCGGTCCAGGATCCGGCCCCACGACTGCGCGGGCGAGGTGCCCAGGTTGTATGCCGTCATCGTTCCTCTGAGCTCCGGATCGGCGACCAGGCGCGCCAGTGCCCCAGCCATCGCCTCGTCATCGGCCGCAAGATACCCGTTGACACCGTCCGTGACGAACTCCTGCAGGCCACTGCCCCAACGCCCCACGACCGGCAGCCCGACGGTGCGTGCCTCCAGCGCAGCAATCCCGAACGACTCCAACGGCGCTGGGGCGGCATAGATGTCGGACGCGGCATACTTCTGGCGCAGCTCGTCCCGGGTCACCCTCCCCGGGAGGTGCACCCATCCACCCATGTCGTGCGCAGCGACGAATCGCTCGAGCCGGCGGCGATCGGGGCCCTCGCCAAGAATCTCGAGGCTCATCCCGATGTCGTTCGGGACGATGGCACGCACGCGAGCCATGATGCGCAGCAACGGCAGTGGCCGCTTGCGACCCGCCAGGCGCATGGCTGAGACCACCCGAACGGCACCCCCAGCCTCGCGCACCGACGCCTGCCCGGCCTGTGGCGCCCATCGATCGACCTCGATCCCGTTGGACAGGACGTTGACCACCCCTGATGAGCCGACAATGCGCTGCAACGGCTCGGCCGCCACGGCCGACACCGCGTTCATGGCAACGCCGCGCGCGGCCCATGTGCGCACCTGTCCGGCTGCACGGAATACCGGCTCGAGGGAGCCCAGCATGCAGTGCCACGTCATGACGGTCGGCAGGCCCAGACCGGTGGTCACCCGGGCACAGTCGACGGCGAAAGGGCTCACCACGCCCATGTGGACGTGCGCGACGTCGAACCCGCCGCCGGCCAGCCTGCGGCGCAGCAGCCTTGCTGCCAAAGGGTTCACGGGCAGCTCGAACGGCAGCCTGAGCGCCAGCCTGTGGACGGACACTCCATCGACCTCGTCGACGAACCCACCACGCTCACCGTGGTCGCCAGGGGTGGCCGTGAAGACGACCACTTCGTGCCCGCGGCTGATCAGGCGTTCGGCGAGGTCATGAACCTGCACCTCGATACCGCCCAGGCGGGGCAGATAACAGTCCGACAGCAGAGCAATCTTCACGAACGCCACCTTCGCATGAGACAGGATGGAGCCTGATGGCGCACACCCTCCTGGCTTTCCACGCGCACCCCGACGACGAGTCGCTGCTCACTGCGGGGACGATGGCGCGCGCCGCCGCGGAGGGCCACCGGGTCATCGTGGTGGTGGCGACCGACGGCAACGAGGGTCTGGCCTCGAGCCACTTCGCCGCGGACGGCCGGCTCGGTGATCGGCGGCTGGAGGAGCTGCGAGCGAGCGCCCTTGCGTTAGGCGTCGCTCGAGTGGAGCATCTTGGCTATGCGGACAGCGGGTTGGGGCCCCAGACCTGGCCGGATCCGCCAGGACAGATGCGGTTCATCCGGGCGGATGTCGACGAGGCGGCGGGCCGTCTTGCCGAGATCCTGCTCGAAGAGTCTGTGGACGTCCTCATGACGTATGACGCCAACGGTGGATACGGGCATCGTGACCATGTGAAGGTCCACGAGGTCGGAGCGCGCGCGGCGCAGATGGCTAAGACTGCCCGCGTGCTCGAGGCCACCGTGCCTCGCGACACGATCTGCCGCGCAGTCGCGGTGGCACGCAAGATCTACCGCTTCCCCCCCGACTTCGACCCCACGACCTTCCAGCGCTCCTTCAGCCTGCGGGCTGACATCACCCACCGGGTCAACGTCAGCCGATACGCCAGCGAGAAGAGGGCCTCGATGCGCGCCCACGCCTCCCAGGCCAGCGCGGATGGGGGAACGGACCGCACCCTTGCCGCCTTCTTGCGAATCCCGAGGCCGCTGTACGACGTGGTCTTCGGTCGTGAGTGGTTCGTCGACCCCGCCCACCCGCCGGGGGCCCCTATGTCCAGGGACATCTTTGCGGGGCTGCCGTGCGCGCGCAGAACCCGATGATGGCCTCAGCCACCCAGAACGACTCGAGCCTCCCCCGCTGGAAGCCCAGCGCGCGCCAGGTCATCGAGGGACTGCTCGGGCTCAGCCTCGCGGTGGCGCTGCTCGTCTGGGGGCTTCCGTTCTTCGTCGGCATCACCTGGGCCGAGGTCTTGGACAAGCTGCGACAGGTCGGCCCATCGACGGCACTGCAGCTGCTGGCGGTCATGATCTCTGGTCTGTGGCTCTACACGTTCATGCTTACCGGTTCACTCCCCGGCCTGTCGCATCCGAAAGCCTTGATCCTCAACGTATCCAGCTCCTCGGTGGGCAACCTGCTGCCGGGAGGCGGAGCGGCTGGTGTGGCCGCGACATACGGAATGTGTCGGTCCTGGGGATTCTCCCGGCGGGACATCTCGACCTCCGTGATCGTCAGCGGTGTCTGGAACGTTCTCGGTCGCGTGGCCCTGCCCGTCATCGGTACGGGCGTCCTGCTGACTGATGCCTCGAGGCTGCCCAGGACGGTGGTGCGTGGCGGGGCCATCGGCGGCGTGGTGGGCGTGGTTCTGCTCGCCTCGTTCATCGCCGTGATCGTCTCCGCAAGAGCGGCCACCGTCATCGGGCGCGGTCTCGACAAGGCGTTGAACCCGTTCTGGCGCCGGTCGCGGGCCAGCCAGGGCATGGGTATCGATGAGCTGGTTCACGACCTGCGGGGCCGGCTCAACGCCGTGGTCCGAAGCGGCTGGCCCAGCATGACGTTCGGTCTGTCCGGCTTCTTCAGCGTCTACTACGTCCTGTTCTGGTTCTGTCTCGACGCCGCCCACGTCCATTTGACTTTCGCGCACATGTTTGCCGCGTACGCCGTCGGACGGCTCGTCTCCACCGTCGGGTTCACCCCTGGTGGCATCGGGGTCACGGAGCCCTTGACAGCAGCGGTGCTCATCGGCTTTGGCGCTGCGCCGGCCGCGGCCACCGCGGGCGTGGTGCTCTTCTCGATCTACGTCCACCTGCTGGAGATCCCGCTCGGAGCGATCGGCTGGGTCGTGTGGGGGGTTTCCCGCAAGAAGTCAGCGACGAACTAGCCTGCGCACCTGGCGGGTCCGTGCCCGGTCGGCGATCTCATCGTCGATCTGTCCGGGCAGGAACGGCTGGCCCAGCGCACGTTCCACAGCCAGCTTGATGAGCGCATCGGCGAAGCGGGGGTTGGCGGGCAGCAAGGGGCCATGCAGGTAGGACCCGAACACGTTGCCCGCGACTGCCCCCTCCGTCGCGTCGGTGCCATTGTTGCCCATGCCCGACCTCACAGTGCCGAAGGGCTGTTGTCCGGGGGCGAGCTGCGTTGAGCCGGAATGGTTCTCGTAGCCGACCACGTCGCCGTATGCAGTCCGCAGAACGACCGGCCCGATCATCCTCTTGGCATTGCCCTGGGTCGTCACATCGAGGATGCCGATGCCCGGGAGCCGTTCTCCCTCAACGGTGATGAACGCGTTCCCGAAGAGCTGGTACATGCCGCAGATCATCAGCATCGGAGTGCCATCATCCGCCAGAGCGCGAAGGACCTCGGCGTTGTGGACCAGGTCGTCCTCGACGCGAGCCTGCCCGCTGTCCTGGCCGCCACCCCCGAGGACCACATGCGCGTCGGTCGGGAAGTCGCTACCCGGGTGGTGCTGATGGACGACGGACTCGTAGCCGTGCCAGCGCAGTCGGCTGGCGAGGGCGCGCGTGTTGCCCAGGTCGCCGTAGATGCTCATCTCGCGTGGGTAGATGTGGACGATCTTGATCCGACCCTTGCTGGCGCTCACGCGGGGTCCTCACCAAAGTTCGCCAGCCCGTATCGCGCGGCCAGGTCGCGGCGTAGAGCCATCATCGCGGTGTAGGTGCAGAAGATCCGCTTGGGCTCGTTCCTGTATGCCGTGAGGAACCGTTCCAGCGCGACATCCAGATCTGGCTCGACCTCCGTCACAGCCACGTCGTCGTACTTGAGGCGGAGCGCCATGTCGTAGGCGCGCATGCCACTGGTCAGCGCAACACCCTTCTCCCGCAACGACTCGAAGCTGACGTCATACAGCCAAGAGACATCGCGGCCGTCGGCATAGTTGTCGTTGATGGCAACCATCGTGGTGACCGGGGCATTGCCATAAGTGCCGAGCGCAACGGTGAAGCCGGCAGGATTCTTGACCAGGACCAGCTCCAGCGGTTGGCCATCAGCGTCGATGACCTCACCTCGGCCGAACGGCGGCTCGACCCTCTCGAGGGCAGCGACCGCATCAGGCGCGCGAAAACTCTGTGCCAGCAAGGCTCTTGCCGTCGTCACCGCGGCGGTGGCATTGATCATGGCCGCGAGACCACGCTGTTTGAGGACCAACGGGCCAACCCTCTCTGTGTCACCGAACCGCACCTCAAAGCTGCGTTCCTCGTGAGGTTTGAGCAGGCCGTCCGCGGCAGTCGGCCGGGGTGGCGTGAACTCGTCCTCGAACCGGACGTCGGCCTCCTGCAGCTCGGGGAGCCGGTCCGCGATCGAGGGGTCGACGCCGAAGTAGGTAACTGTGACTCCGTCATGGACCCGGCCGGCGATTCGTGAGACGAAGGCGTCGTCGATGTTGAGCACCACGCCGGTCGTCGTCTGCTCCGCGAGCTCGGCGAGCAGCTTGGCGGTGTGGTCGATCTCGGCGAAACGGTCGAGCTGGTCGCGGGCGACGTTGAGCAGCAGCGAGTATGCCGGCCTGACCGCGGCGGCGAACTTCAGCGCATGTGCCTCATCGAGCTCCAG
>DATCQG010000057.1:0-15418 GCA_036569625.1 Dermatophilaceae bacterium
AACAAGGACCTCAAGGATCTGCTCGGAGGCAAGGGGGCAAACCTGGCGGAGATGACGCGAATGGGGCTGCCTGTGCCTCCGGGGTTCATCATCACCACAGAGGCGTGCAAAGTCTATCTCGCCAACGGCACCCAGCCGGCCGCGCTGGACGCTCAGGTCAGCGAGCACCTCGACGCGCTCGAGAAGGCGATGGGCAAGACGCTTGGAGAGGTTGACGACCCGCTGCTGGTCTCGGTGCGCTCCGGCGGCAAGTTCTCCATGCCCGGGATGATGGACACCATCTTGAACATCGGGCTCAACGACGAGTCGGTCCTGGGGCTGGCGAAGCAGTCCGGCAACGAGCGATTTGCGTTCGACTCCTACCGGCGGCTGATCCAGATGTTCGGTAAGACCGTTCTCGATATCCGGGGCGAGCTCTTCGAGGGTGCGCTGCACGACGCCAAGGAGGCCAAGGGCACGCACAACGATCTCGATCTGGACGCCGGTGACCTGCGGGAGTTGGTCGAGACGTACCAGGGGATCGTGCGCAAGCACGCCGGGCGGGAGTTCCCGCAGGAGCCGCGCGAACAGATGGACCTCGCCGTACGGGCTGTCTTCGACTCGTGGAACGCCGATCGCGCGATCCTGTATCGCCGCCAGGAACGGATCCCCTCCGACCTCGGCACCGCAGTCAACATCTGCTCGATGGTCTTCGGAAATGTGTCCTCGGACTCGGGCACGGGGGTGGCGTTCACGCGTGACCCGGCCTCCGGAGCCAAGGGTGTCTACGGCGACTACCTGCAGAACGCCCAGGGTGAGGACGTTGTCGCCGGGATCCGCAACACGTTGTCGCTGGCCGAGCTCGAGGGTCTGGACAAGAAGTCGTATGACGAGCTGATGGCGATCATGGGCCAGCTCGAGGAGCACTACCGCGATCTGTGCGACATCGAGTTCACGATCGAGCGTGGCAAGCTGTGGATGCTGCAGACCCGGGTCGGAAAGCGGACCGCAGAGGCGGCCTTCCGGATCGCGACCCAGCTCATCGACGAGGACTTGATCGACGAGACCGAGGCGCTGCAGCGCGTCACCGGCGCCCAGCTGGCACAGCTGATGTTCCCCCACTTCGAGGACAACGCCACCCGCGAGCTCCTGGCCACCGGCATGAACGCATCGCCGGGTGCGGCCGTCGGCAAGGTCGTCTTCGACTCCGCCACCGCGGTGGCATGGTCCCACTCCGGTGAGAAGGTCATCCTCGTTCGCCGCGAGACCAACCCTGACGACCTCAACGGCATGATTGCCGCCGAAGGCATCCTGACCAGCCGCGGTGGCAAGACCTCGCACGCTGCTGTCGTCGCCCGCGGGATGGGCAAGACCTGTGTGTGTGGCGCTGAGAAGCTCGAGGTCGACACCAAGGGCCGGCGCTTCACCACCCCGGACGGCCGGGTCTTCGAAGAGGGCACGGTCATCTCGATCGACGGTGCGTCCGGCGAAGTCTTCCTCGGCGAGGTGCCGGTGCAGACATCGCCGGTGGTCCGCTACTTCGAGGGCGAGATCGACCCCGAGTCGGCGGACGCCGATGATCTGGTCAAGGCCGTGCACCGCGTCATGCGCATTGCCGACGGCTGCCGGCGGTTGGCCGTTCGCGCCAACGCGGACACTCCCTCGGACGCAGCCCGCTCCCGTCGCTTCGGCGCCGAGGGCATCGGACTGTGCCGGACCGAGCACATGTTCCTCGGCGACCGGAGCCCGCTGGTCGAGGCACTGATCCTGGCGGACACGGATGAGGAGCGGGAGAAGGTCCTGGCCCAGCTGTTGCCGCTTCAGCGCGACGACTTCACCGGCATCTTCGAGGCCATGGACGGCCTGCCGGTGACCATCCGCCTGCTCGACCCGCCCTTGCACGAGTTCCTGCCTGACTTCACGGAGCTGTCGGTGCGCGTGGCCGTCGCCGAGGCTCACGGCGAGGTGGTTGAGCGGGACGTGCGGCTTCTCCAGGCCGTGCTGCAGCTGCATGAGCAGAACCCGATGCTGGGCCTTCGCGGAGTGCGTCTTGGCCTGGTGATTCCCGGGCTGTTCGCTATGCAGGCGCGGGCAGTGCTTGAAGCGGCGGCCTTGAGGGCCAAGGCGGGCGGTGTGCCGCGGGCCGAGATCATGGTGCCGCTGGTCGGCGCGGTCCAAGAGCTGGAGAGCATTGCGGAGGAGATCAAGGCGGTGGCCGCCGAGATCCACGCGACCACGGGTGTCCAGCTCGACCACATGGTGGGGACCATGATCGAGCTGCCTCGGGCGGCCCTGACCGCGGGCTCGATCGCCGAGGTCGCCGAGTTCTTCTCCTTCGGTACAAACGACCTGACCCAGATGACGTGGGGCTTCTCACGCGACGACGTCGAGGCGGCGTTCTTCTCGCAATACCTGGAGAAGGGCATCTTCGGCGTCTCGCCGTTCGAGTCCTTGGACGTCGAGGGTGTCGGGCGCCTGGTGAGGATCGCCGTCGAGGAGGGCCGCAAGGCCAGGCCCGGGCTCAAGGTTGGCGTCTGCGGTGAGCATGGTGGCGACCCCGACTCGGTGCACTTCTTCCACGAGGTGGGCCTGGACTATGTTTCGTGCTCGCCATTCAGGGTGCCGGTGGCTCGGCTCGAGGCCGGTCGGGCCAATGGAGCCGGTGGCAGCGACTCCCGCTAATTTGCCAAACCTAGGGATTGTGCTCGGGTTCAGCTGCCAAACCTAGGGATTGTGTGGATGCACGGTCCCGAGGTTTGCAACGGTTTGGCAGGCACGCTCCCTAGGTTTGCGGGGTCGGGGAGTCAGGTCGTGAGCAGGATCTTGCCGATGTGGGTCCCGGTCTCGAGCTCGCGATGAGCGTCACCCGCTCGGGCCAGTGGGAAGGTCGCGTGCACGACTGGCTTGATGTCGCCGGACTCGATCAGCGGCCACACGTGTTCTCGCACGGCGGCCACGATGGCGGCCTTCTCCGCAAGGGGTCGAGCCCGCAGCGACGTCGCGATGATCGCGGCGCACTTGCGCAGCACCGCGTTGATGTCCAGCTCGGCTTTGACCCCGCCCTGCAGCCCGATGATGACCAGCCGTCCATTGACTGCCAGCGCCCTTACGTTGCGGGCAAGGTACTTTGCTCCCATGTTGTCCAGGATCACGTCGGCACCGTGTCCATTTGTCGCGTCTGCCAGGACCTGGCCGAAGTCCTGCTCCCGATAGTTGATCAGGATCTCGGCCCCCAGCGCGCGACAGGCCTCGAGCTTCTCGACCGATCCGGCGGTCACCGCGATACGGGCGCCGATCGCCTGTGCCAGCTGGATCGCCATCGTCCCGATCCCGCTGGACCCGCCGTGGATGAGGATCGTCTGACCCGGCTGCAGGTTGGCCGTCATGAAGACGTTGGACCACACAGTGCAGACGACCTCCGGCAACGCTGCGGCGTCGACCAACGAGACCCCGTTCGGCACCGGCAGCAGCTGCGTGGCAGGGACCGCCACATGCTCGGCATACCCGCCGCCCGAGATCAGAGCACACACCTCATCGCCGACCACCCATCCGGTCACGTCGCTGCCGAGGGCGCTGATCGTGCCGCTGACCTCCATGCCCGGGTATGTCGATGCACCTGGCGGCGGAGGGTAGAACCCTTGGCGTTGCATCAGATCCGCGCGGTTGACGCCAGCGGCCGCCACTCGCACGAGGACCTCTCCGGCAGTGATGTCCGGCGTGGGCACCCCATCGAGGACGAGGGCGTCGGCGTCACCGGGCGTCGGGATAGTGATGGCTTTCATGACCCGACGATATGCCGGGCTTGTTCCAGGGCCTCGGGGGTGTCGACGTCAAGGGTGACCTGGGCCTCGCACGCCAGAGCCCCGATCACAAGGGCTTCCACGACGACCATGAGCCTGGCTCCCGCTGGTTCTCGCGGGAGGGCCGCACGCAACGCCCCGCATCGGTATGCCGCGAGCAGCGGCTGTCGGCGCTCGCTGGGATCCGTGGCCAGCATCGCATCAAGCTCGGGCCGAGCGTTCAACATGTCGACGAGCCGGGGGAGTGCGGGGGCGGCGAAGGGCATGTCGCCGCCGACCACGAGACAGATCTCGGTGCCCCGGCGGCCGAGGTGATCGAGCCCGGCCGCGATACCGGCGACCGGCCCACCCCCGGCGGGTGACTCGCGGCACCATTCGACCGACCGGGTGGTGGCGCGCTCCTCACCGACGCAGACGACATCCCATCCTAAGGGCAGAGCGTCGAGCAGATGGTCCATAACGGTTGTCTCAGCTAGGGATTCGCGGGTCTTGTCCAATCCGGCCAAGCGACGGGAGGTGCCGCCACAGAGGACGATGACGCCGGGCTGCTGGTTGGGCATCAAGCCCGCCCCCCCATCCGCCGAGTCAGGTCGGTCGCGGTCCGGATCACCTGATCGGCCATGGCCCGACGCTGATCCTTCGTCACCTCAGCGGCGGGGTACGTCACCGCGATCCCAGCCACCGGATAGCCGACGTGGTCCAGGACCGGCGCGGCGACGGAGGAGAACTCTGGCGTCACGGTCCCGTCCTCGGCCGCGAAGCCGTCCTGGCGCACCCGAACCAGGAGCGTCCGCAGCCCCGACAACGTCGTTGGGCCCAGGCCATGCCGTTGTACGAAGGCGTCGCGTGAGGGGAAGAGCGCCCGAACCTGTTGCGGCGGAAGGGAAGCCAGCATTGCCAGTCCACTCGCAGTCAGCTGCGAGGGAAGGCGAACTCCCACATCGGTGACCAGTGGCGGACGGCCCGGCGCCCGCTCCTCGATGACATAGAGGACGTCGCGACCGTGCAGAACGGCAAGGTGGGCGTTGTGCTTCGTCCCATCCACCAACCGGACCAGCGACTGTCGGGCCATTCGTTGCAATGGAGCCTGACGGGTGTATGCCGACCCCAGCTCGAACGCCGCGACACCGAGGCCGTACCGCTGTTCCTCGCCAAGATGCACCACGAAGCCCTGGTCGCAAAGAACGGTGAGCAAGTGATAGACGCTCGACCGGGGCAGGTCGAGGTCGCGCGCGATGGCAGAGGCTGGGACCGGCTCACTGTGCCGTGCCAACAGGCGCAGCACGGACAGCGCCTGAGCGGCGGCGGGGGCGTTGGCCATGGGGCAAGTGTCTCAGGTGCGAGACGCTCCGGTCGTCGATGGTTGCCGCGCGGCCCGGCCCACTACAGTCGGTCGCATGGAAGACAGCCTTGGGGCGAAGTTTGCCAAGGCAGTCGCACTCAAGGACCACGCTCGCGTCCGCGAGCTCATCCATCCCAAGATCGACTTCTGGGCGATGACGCCAAGGGAAGTCTGGGACGCGGGTGGTCCTGACGACGTTGTTGGCGTGCTTGAAGAGTGGTTCAGCGAGGATGACCTGATCGAGACGATCGAGCTCCTCGACTGCGACGGCTTCGCCGATCGCCAACGGGTCGGATATCGCCTGCGAGTATTGCGTCCGGACGGCCGGTACCTGATCGAACAGCAGGCCTATCTTTCCGAGCGCGACGGCAAGATCGGCTGGCTACGGATCTTGTGCTCCGGATTTCGCCCCAGCATGGCGGTCGACCGGTGAGATCGCGCGTCTGGATGGTGCCACCGATATGTCTCAGATCCGAGACACAAACCGGAGACCGGGCATGGTTGACCGATCGTGGGTGCGCTCCAATGAAGTCATGACAACAGGCCATGACCTCCAGACCCCGCTGGGTTCCAGTGCCGGCTCGATCGCTGCCGACGCCGTCCATGTCGCTGTCGACACCGTCCATGTCGGCGTCGGCCCGCTGTCCTTCGACGACGTGGTAGCCGTTTCGCGGCATGACGCCCGCGTCGAGCTCACCGCTGACGCGCTGCAGGGCATCCGCAACAGCCGCAAGATCATCGAAGACCTTGCTGGCGACGTCGAGCCGCACTACGGGGTCTCCACCGGCTTCGGCGCGCTCGCGACCAAGCACATCGCACCGGAGATGCGTGCCCAGCTGCAACGCAGCCTGGTCCGCTCCCATGCCGCCGGCTCAGGCCCCGAGGTCGAGAGGGAGGTCATCCGAGCACTGATGCTCCTTCGCCTCTCCACCCTGGCGACAGGCCGCACCGGTGTGCGAGAGGAGACGGCCACGGCATACGCGGCAATGTTGAACGCGCGGATCACCCCCGTGGTCCACGAGTACGGCAGCCTCGGCTGCTCGGGCGACCTCGCGCCGCTCGCGCACTGCGCGCTCGCAGCCATGGGCGAAGGGCCGGTTCGTGATGAGACGGGCCAGCTTTGCCCGGCCGCAGACGCGCTGGCCAGGGCGGGCATCACGCCGATCGTGTTGCGCGAGAAGGAGGGCCTGGCGCTGATCAACGGCACGGACGGCATGCTCGGCATGCTGGTTCTGGCCATTACGGACCTGCACCGCTTGCTCAAGGTCGCGGATCTCACGGCGGCGATGAGCGTCGAGGGTCTGCTGGGGACTGACGACGTGTTCGCCGCGGACCTGCAGAAGCTGCGACCCCACCCGGGCCAGGCCGCTTCGGCGGCCAACCTGCGCAGGATCCTGGCCGGAAGCCCGATCCGCGCCAGCCACGACAATGAGGACTGCCCGCGGGTACAGGATGCGTACTCCCTCCGCTGCGCGCCGCAGGTGGCCGGCGCTGCCCGGGACACTGTCGACCACGCCGCAATGGTCGCGAGCCGTGAGCTCGCCGCTGCCGTGGACAACCCTGTGATCACCCTTGACGGCCGAGTGGAGTCCAACGGCAACTTCCATGGTGCGCCCGTGGCCTACGTCCTGGACTTTCTTGCCATCGTGGCGGCCGACGTGGCCAGCATGTCCGAGCGTCGGACCGACCGCTTCCTCGACGTCTCGCGCAGCCACGGCCTCAACGCGTTCCTGGCCGACGACCCCGGAGTCGACTCGGGCCACATGATCGCTCAGTACACCGCGGCCGCAATCGTCTCCGAGATGAAGCGGCTCGCGGCTCCGGCGAGCGTCGACTCGATCCCGAGCTCGGCCATGCAGGAGGATCACGTATCCATGGGCTGGTCTGGCGCGCGCAAGCTGCGACGGTCGTTGGATGGCCTCACCCGGGTGCTGGCGGTCGAGCTGCTGACGGCGGCACGCGGCATCCAGCTTCGGGCTCCTCTGGAACCGTCGGCCGCCACGGGCGCGGTGATCGACGCACTACGCCAGACCAGCGCGGGACCGGGCCCCGACCGCTTCCTTGCTCCCGAGATCGAGGCGGCGGTCCAGCTCGTGGCCACCGGCGCCGCCGTGCGCGCGTGCGAGACCGTCACCGGCCCACTCAGCTGAACCAATCGTCATACTGAACAAGGAGATTCGTCATGGAAGGCGCCCGTCCCGTCCGCGCACCTCGAGGCACGACCCTCACCGCCAAGTCGTGGACCACCGAGGCCCCGCTGCGGATGCTGATGAACAACCTCGACCCAGAAAACGCCGAGAACCCCGACGACCTGGTCGTCTACGGCGGCACGGGCAAGGCGGCGCGCGACTGGAAGTCCTTCGACGCGATGGTCCGCACCCTGACAACGCTGGAGAAGGACGAGACCATGCTGGTCCAGTCCGGTCGGCCGGTCGGTGTCATGCGTACTCACGAGTGGGCGCCGCGCGTGATCCTGGCCAACAGCAACCTTGTTGGCGACTGGGCGACCTGGCCCGAGTTCCGCCGGCTCGAGCATCTGGGCCTGACGATGTACGGCCAGATGACGGCCGGCTCGTGGATCTATATCGGCACCCAGGGCATCCTTCAGGGTACCTATGAGACGTTCGCCGCCGTGGCCGCAAAGCGCTTCAATGGCACCCTCGCCGGCACACTTACCCTCACCGGTGGTGCCGGTGGAATGGGCGGGGCGCAGCCGCTGGCCGTGACGCTGAACGAAGGTGTCTGCTTGCTCGTCGACGTCAACGAGGCTCATCTTCAGCGTCGGGTGCAGCACCGCTACCTCGATGTCGTTGCCAAGGACATCGACGACGCGATCGCCCGGTGTGTTGCGGCCAAGAAGGACCGCAAGGCCCTCTCCGTCGGCCTGGTCGGCAACTGCGCCACTGTCTTCCCCGAGCTTCTACGTCGCGGCGTAGAGATCGACATCGTCACCGACCAGACCAGTGCCCACGACCCGTTGTCCTACCTTCCCGAGGGCATCGACCTGGCCGACTGGCACGACTATGCGGAGAAGAAGCCCGAAGAGTTCACCGATCGGGCCCGTGCGTCGATGGCCAAGCATGTCCAGGCCATGGTCGAGTTCCAGGATGGCGGGGCTGAGGTCTTCGACTACGGCAACTCGATCCGTGCCGAGGCCCAGCTGGGCGGATACGAAAGGGCTTTCGAGTTCCCGGGGTTCGTGCCGGCCTACATCCGCCCACTGTTCTGCGAAGGCAAGGGGCCGTTCCGCTGGGCCGCACTCTCGGGCAACCCCCAGGACATCTACAAGACGGACAAGGCGGTCATGGACCTGTTTCCTGACAATGACCGCCTGCAGAAGTGGATGCGCGCCGCCGGCGAGAAGGTCGCGTTCCAGGGCCTGCCTGCCCGCATCTGCTGGCTGGGCTACGGAGAGCGTGACGTGGCGGGTCTGAAGTTCAACGAGATGGTGGCGTCGGGTGAGCTCGATGCGCCGATCGTCATCGGTCGCGACCACCTCGACGCGGGCTCCGTGGCATCCCCGTACCGCGAGACAGAGTCCATGGCCGACGGCTCCGATGCCATCGCCGACTGGCCACTTCTGAACGCACTGATCAACACTGCCTCGGGCGCCACGTGGGTGTCGATCCACCACGGCGGCGGCGTCGGCATCGGCCGCTCTATCCACGCCGGTCAGGTGTCGTTGGCCGACGGCACGGCCCTGGCCGCAGAGAAACTGGCCCGGGTCCTGACCAACGACCCGGGCATGGGAGTGATCCGCCACGTGGACGCGGGCTATGACATCGCCGAACGGACCGCCTCCGAGCGCGGTATCAGGATCCCGATGCGCGAAGGTCTGTGACGTCGGCAACCTGAGCTGAAAGGGCCCGTATGACGTCGCTGCCGTCCACGGTCAGGGCGACCCCGTGCGCGCCACCACCGATCGAGATCGCCCTGCCCGCAACGGTTTGGTCGGCAACAACTGGCCAGGCACGACTCGAGCCGAAGGGCGTGATGGTCCCGCGTTCGTACCCCGTGACATCCTTGGCGACCTGGGCGGTCGGCATCGACAGACGGCTGACGCCCAACAGCTCCCGTAGCTTGGGCCAGGAGATCTCGCGGTCGCCCGGCACGAGGACGAAGAGGAAGTCGTCCTCGCCGCGGCGCACCACGAGCGTCTTGACGATGTCCCGGGGCTCGATCCCGCGTGCCGCAGCAGCCTCCTCCAGACTGCGCACAGGTCCGATCCGGGTCACCGTGTGCGCGACACCAGCGGCGGTGATGGCCGCTATCGCCCGTACCGATCCGTCAGCTCCCATGATCAGCAGCCTAGGTTGAGGCTATGACGCTCGAGAGCATGACCTCCGACGCAGTGACCTTCGACGGCATGTGGTCCGCCATCGAACCCATCGGGCATGAGGCGAGCACGGGCGGATATCGACGCTACGCGTGGACCCGGGTCGACGCGACCCTGCGCGAGTGGTTTGCCGGTGAGGCGGCGGCTCGTGGGCTGGATCTGGTCACCGACCGGGCCGGCAACCAGTGGGCGTGGTGGGGCGACCCGGATGCTGCTGTCGCGGCCGGACGTCCCGGGGTCGTGGTCGGCTCTCACCTTGACTCAGTTCCGGACGGCGGCGCGTTTGACGGTCCGCTGGGAGTCGTCTCCGCGCTGGCCGTCGTTGATGCCCTGAGGGCCAGGGGATTCGTGCCATCGCGTCCCATCGGTGTCGCGAACTTCGTCGACGAGGAAGGCGCGCGTTTCGGAATCGCCTGCGCCGGATCCCGTCTGATCACCGGCAGGCTCGACGCCGACATGGCCAGAGGTCTTCGCGACGCTGATGGCGTCACCATGGCTGAGGCGATGACCGCCGCGGGTCATGACACGGAGGGCGTCGGCCCTGATGACGAGACCGTGCGCCGGGTCGGGATGTTCGTCGAGTTGCACATCGAGCAAGGGCGCGGTCTGGTCGACCTGGGCCGTCCCGTTGCCGTCGCATCTTCGAGCTGGCCGCACGGGCGCTGGCGTTTCGAGCTGGATGGCGAGGCAAACCACGCCGGCACGACCCGGCTGGAGGACCGTCACGACCCGATGCTCGCCCTGGCGACCACGGTGCTGGCGGCGCGCGCGGCCGCTACAGCGCACGCCTGCGTCGCGACCGTGGGCAAGGTGCGGGTGGAACCCAATGGTGTCAACGCGATTCCCTCGCGGGTCACGGCGTGGCTCGATGCGCGAGGTCCACGCGAGGCTGGAGTCCGGGCGGTTGTCGAGGCTGTCGGACGCGAGTCGGGTGGGAGCGCCGTCGAGGAGTCCTGGACGCCCGAGACCGCCTTTGACGTGCCTCTGGCGCAACGGCTCTCCGGTTTGCTTGACGAAGCGCCGATCCTGGCAACAGGTGCTGGTCATGATGCCGGGGTTCTTGCTGCTGCCGGGCTTTCGACCGCCATGTTGTTCGTCCGCAACCCAACCGGGATCTCGCACTCGCCTCTGGAGTTTGCAGAGCGCGAGGACTGCTACCGCGGCGTTGAGGCCTTGACCCGGGTCACCGAGGAGCTGGCCCGATGACGCCTGGAGAGGGGGGTCGGCGACGGTGGTGGGCGGCATACGCCCTGCTCCCCTCAGGTGTGGCGCGGGACGTGACCTTCGAGGTTGCGGGCGGCCACCTCGTCGCGGTCACTCCGAAGACTGTGGCTGGCGACGCCATGGTTCTTCCGGGTGTGGTCCTGCCCGGGCTCGCGAATGCTCACAGTCATGCGTTCCACCGGGCCCTACGCGGGCGCACCCACGATGGCCGCGGCACCTTCTGGACCTGGCGCGAAGGGATGTATTCCGTTGCCGCGCAGCTTGATCCGGACTCCTATCTCGCGCTGGCCACCGCGACGTATGCCGAGATGGCGCTGGCTGGAATTACGGCGGTCGGAGAGTTCCACTACCTGCACCATGCTCCAGGCGGGGTGCCCTACGACAATCCCAACGCCATGGGCGAGGCCCTGCGTCAAGCTGCCTCCGAGGCGGGCATCAGGCTGACCCTGCTCGACACCTGCTACATCGCAGGTGGGCTGAGTGCCACCGGCCACAGCCCACTGGACGCGACCCAACAACGCTTCAGTGACGGCGATGCCGACCACTGGGCGCAGCGTGCCTCGGGTCTCAAGGACTCCGACGGTATGCGCGTCGGGGCCGCCATCCACTCCGTGCGCGCCGTGCCGCGCGATCAGCTAGGCCACGTCGTCGCCGCGGCGGCGGGTCGGCCCTTGCACGTCCACCTCTCAGAGCAACCGGCTGAGAACGAGGCCTGCCAAGAGTTCTACGGAAGGACGCCCACCGCGCTTCTGGATGCCGAGGGCGTCCTCGGCCCCCTGACGTCCGCAGTTCACGCGACGCACCTGACCGATGTGGACATCGCGACGTTGGGCCGTACAGGCACAACCGTCTGCCTCTGCCCCACGACCGAGAGAGACCTCGCTGACGGCATCGGACCAGCCCGCAGGCTGCAGGATGTGGGTTCGCCCCTCTCGCTGGGTTCCGACCAGCACGCCGTCATCGACCTGCTCGAGGAGGCTCGGGCGCTGGAGATGGACGAGCGTCTGAACTCGTTGCAGCGAGGGCGATTCGGCCTGGACGAGCTGTTGTCGGCGGCGACCCGCCACGAGAGCCTGGGCTGGGACGATGCCGGTCGGCTCGAGGTCGGGGCCCGTGCGGATCTCGTGGCCGTCAGACTCGACAGCCCCAGGACAGCCGGAAGCGCGCCGCACCAGATCATCCTGACCGCCACTGGCGCCGACGTCGACTCGGTGATCGTGGACGGCAGGACCGTGGTCTCCGGTGGCCGACACCTCCTCGGCGACGTGGGAATGCTGCTGCAGAAGGCGATTGAGCCTCTATGGGAGGCCTCATGACCTCGACGCTGCTCTCCGGTATTGGGGATCTCGTGACCAACGACGAGCTGCTCGACGTTGCTGACCAGGCCGAGCAACTTGGTCGCCTGACCAATGCTGCCGTCGTCGTTCAGGATGGCGTCATCGCATGGGTCGGCCCGGCCGCGCGCGCGCCGCAGGCGGATGAGCGACGGGACCTGGGCGGGCGTGCGGTTGTTCCCGGCTTCGTGGACTCGCACTCGCACCTCGTCTTTGCAGGAGACCGTTCTGCGGAGTTCGCCGCCCGGATGGCCGGGGTCCGTTACGACGGCGGCGGGATCGCCAACTCGGTCAACGCGACCCGGGCTGCGAGCGATGAAGAGCTGCGCGTGCTTGTCGGCGCCCGCGTGGCCGAGATGCGCGCCCAGGGAACGACCACCGTCGAGATCAAGGGTGGCTACGGACTCAGCGTCAAGGACGAGGTGCGGTCATTGCGCATCGCCGGCGAGTTCACCAGCGAAACAACGTTTCTCGGCGCGCACGTGGTGCCGCCGGAGTTCGCGGACAGGCGGTCTGAGTACGTCGAGCTGGTCGTTGGCGAGATGCTCTCGGCCTGCGCTCCCCACGCCCGATGGATCGACGTCTTCTGCGAGCCGCACAGCGCTCACGCGTTCACCGAGGACGAGGCGCGGGTCGTGTTGTCCGCAGGTCGGGACGCCGGTCTCAGAATGCGAGTGCACGGCAATCAGCTCGGTCAGGGGCCTGGCGTGCGTCTCGGGGTCGAGATGGGTGCGGCCAGCGTCGACCACTGCACCTTCCTCTCCGAATCCGACATCGAGGCGCTCGCCGGAGCATCGGAAACCACCGTTGCGACGCTTCTTCCCGCAGTGGAGTTCTCGACCCGTTCGCCCTACCCGGACGCCCGGCACCTGCTCGATGCGGGTGTGAGCATCGCCCTTGCCACCGACTGCAACCCCGGCACCTCCTACTCGTCCTCGATGCCCTTCGTCATCGCGCTGGCAGTTCGCGAGATGGGGCTGACACCGGGGGAGGCGCTGCGTGCGGCAACCGCCGGCAGCGCCAAGTCGTTGCGGCGCAATGACATCGGTGTGATCCGGCCCGGATATCGGGCGGATCTGACGGTGCTGGATGCGCCGTCATACATGCATCTGTCCTATCGTGCCGGGGTTCCAATAGCGCGGGCCCTCAACCTGGTCGGCCGCCATTGAATACCGGCCATGGTGGCGATCACTCGGAGATCGTGCACTTCGCTGACCTCTCCGTCGTGCCTTGGCGCAACGGTGGCGGCGTCACGCGTGAGGTCGCGGTTGGTGGGTCGGGCGGGCAGGACTTCAACTGGCGGATCAGCATCGCAGACGTCAACGTGCCTGGTCCGTTCTCGACCTTTCCCGGTGTGGACCGCATCATCACACTGGTTGATGGCGTGCGGATGGATCTCCTCATCGACGGGGTCGAGCACGTCCTGGGTCTGTACGAGCCGTTCACCTTCGACGGGGCCAGCCAGACTTCCTGCACGCTACCCAACGGACCGACACGCGACCTCAACGTCATGACGCGCAGGGACCGGCGATCGGCGGCTGTCACTATCACGGACCTTTCGGAGGTCCGGCCACTCGCCGTTGCAGGCGGCGAGGTACTGGTGTTGCTGAGCGGGTCGGCCGTTGTCACAGGAGCGGAGGGTGGCCGCACCGATCTCCGCCCGCTCGATGCCGTGTGCCCAAGTGGTCCGGCCGTCAGAGCGCTTATGGGATCCGGGCGGGCCGCAGTGGTGCGGATCACGAGCTCCCAGAAGGGCGCATCGCGTTCGAAGGCGGGGGCGGACCTACAGCAGGGCCAGTAGTGAGGCCGGTCGCTCGACGCAGTCGGCGACGAACCGCAGGAACCCGCCTGCCGTTCCGCCGTCGCACACACGGTGGTCGAACGTTAGCGACAGCTGGGCCACCTTGCGCAGAGCCAGCTGATCCTCGTAGGCCCATGGACGGTCGATGATCCGCCCGATACCCAGCATGGCGGCCTCGGGGTAGTTGATGATCGGCGTCGAACCGTCGACTCCGAACACTCCGTAGTTGTTAAGGGTGAACGTTCCTCCGGTCATCCGCGCGGGGGTGAGCGCGCCGTCGCGGGCCAGTGCAGTCAGCTCGCGCAGGGCAGCCGCCAGCTCGGCCGTGGTCATCTCGCCCGCGCCATGGACGACGGGCACCATCAGCCCGCGCGGCGACTGTGCGGCGAAGCTCAGGTTGATGGCGCGCAGCTGCACCAGCTCCTGGGCCTCCATGTCGACGCGAGCGTTGAGCTCGGGGAACTTCTTGAGGCCGGCGATGCTGATCCGCGCCAACAAGGCCATGAGGCCGATACCAGCGTCGGGGTTGACCGCCCTGATCTCGTCCCTCGCCGCCATCAGAGCGGTCGCGTCCACGTCGACCCAGGTCGTGACGTCGGGGATCTCACGACGACTGGTGGTCAGCTTGTCAGCGATCGCCTTGCGCACGCCACGTAGTGGGATTCGTATGTCGCCACTCCGGTCCGCGCGGACCGCACTGGGGGTGGGGACCAGGTTGACAGGCTGCAGGGCTGCTTCTACGTCGGCCCGACGGATCACCTGGCCGGGCCCGGTGGGGGCCAGCCCGGTGAGGTCGACTCCCGTGTCCTTGGCCAGTCTTCGAACGACCGGTGAGATGACCTTGAGCGCCAGGGCCGTTGCGGCGACGGGGGTTTCGGCCACGACAGGCACGTCGACCTCTACCGGCCGACTCAACGTCGCAGGCCCAGATTTGGCTGGTCCCGAAGTCATGGCGTCGCATGACGTCACCCGGCGACGATGGCTCCGCTTTGACTCCGAGGTGCCGTACCCGATGAGGACTCTGCCGGAGCCGGACGTCTCGTTCGCGCCGATGGTGATCAACGGCTTTCCGACCTGCAGCACGGCGCCAACGACCCCGTGCAGGGTGGCGACGCGACCGGCATACGGGCAGGGCAGGTCGACGCTCGCCTTGGCGGTCTCGACGGTCACCACGATCTGGTCAACCTGCACCTCGTCGCCTTCGGCAACGTGCCACTCGACAAGCTCGGCCTCGGTCAGGCCCTCACCCAGGTCGGGCAGCATGAACGTGCCGGCGGTGGGATCGGAGAGGCTCACGCGCCACCCCCCGTCATGGCCGGGGCGTCGCCACTGACGAACCGGGCGTTGGGTTGGTCATCCCACTGAAGTCTGGCGATCGCGTCGAGGACGCGCTCGACCCCAGGAAGATGGAACTGCTCCAGCTTGGGAGGCGGGTAGGGAATGTCCAGTCCGGCAACTCGTAGCACGGGCGCGTGCAACGAGTGGAACGCCCGCTCCTGCACCCGGGCTGCGATCTCGGCGCCCACACCAGTGAAGCCCTGGGCCTCCTGGACAACAACGCATCTACCCGTCTTGCGCACCGACGCGACGACTGTCTCGTCA
>DATCQG010000058.1:0-10226 GCA_036569625.1 Dermatophilaceae bacterium
TCGAACGACAGGTCGTCGCCGCGATCGCGCGTTAGACGGACCTAGCCCATCAGGAACAGGTGATGCTCATCTTCTCGAAGCTGACGATGGGTGAGCCTGGATCAACGGCATTGAAGCCGATGTGCATGACCTGGTGACCGATCCTGATGGCCGACCGCGATCGGGCCCGGGACATTCTGACCCGGCTGCGCCGCTACGGTATCCAGATCTCCGTCGATGACTTCGGCACCGGGTACAGCTCGCTGTCCTACCTGCGCGACCTGCCCATCGACGAGCTCAAGCTGGACCGCTCCTTCATCTTCCCCATGGTCGACGACGCCCGCGCCGCCGCGCTGGTCGAGGCGACCATCGCCCTGGGCCCACAGCCTGGACCTGCGTATGGTCGCCGAAGGCGTCGAGACCGACATCGCCTACACCGAGCTCTCCCGCCTCGGTTGTGACCAGGCGCAGGGGTACTTCATGTCCCGGCCGGTTCCAGCGGCCGAGCTCGACATCTGGCTCGACAGATGGCGCGCCCCCGACGAGCTCCCGGACATCCCCGAGCTGCAAGGCGTCGGAACGTTGGGATAGGGGCGTTCGCAACGTGCTGGCTCCAGGGTGAGGATGTCGGTTGACCCGGTGGTCAAACGGGATACGGTCCGAAGCATGACGGCTGCAATCACGGCTTCACACCTGACCAAGTCCTTCGGGCCGACAATGGCGCTCAACGACCTCGACCTGCAGGTCGCCACCGGTGAGGTGCATGGGTTCCTGGGGCCGAACGGCGCCGGCAAGTCCACCACGATCAGGGTCCTGCTCGGCCTGCTTCACTCCGACGCCGGCGAGGCCACCTTGCTCGGCGGCGACCCCTGGCGGGACGCCGCGACGCTGCACCGCCGCCTGGCCTATGTGCCGGGCGACGTCAACCTGTGGCCGAGCCTGTCCGGCGGCGAGGTGATCGACCTGCTGGGCCGTCTGCGCGGAGGTCTGGACGAGCGGCGCCGCAAGAGCCTGCTCGAACGCTTCGACCTCGACCCACGCAAGAAGGGCCGGGCCTACTCCAAGGGCAACCGGCAGAAGGTCGCGCTGGTGGCAGCCCTTGCCTCGGATGTGGAGCTCCTCATCCTGGACGAACCCACTGCGGGGCTGGATCCGTTGATGGAGAGCGTGTTTCGCGAGTGCATCAAGGAGGAGCGGCCCCGGGGCCGGACCGTCCTGCTGTCCAGTCACATCCTCTCCGAGGTCGAGCATCTGTGTGATCGGGTGAGCATCATCAAGGACGGACACACGGTCGAGTCCGGGACCCTGGCCGAGCTTCGCCATCTCTCGCGCACCCATGTCGAGGCGGTGCTGGTGGGCCCTGTTCCGGTCGATCTGGTGGCGTTGAGCGGTGTCCACGACCTGGTCGCTGACGGCTACAAGCTGACCTGCGAGGTCGACACCGCCGATCTTGGTGATCTCCTGGCGCGTTTGACCGCGGTCGGCGTGGCCACATTGTTGAGCGCCCCGCCCACACTCGAGACGCTCTTCCTCAGGCACTACGCCATTGCAGGAGTCTCGCCCAGCGAGAAGTCGGCGTGAGCACCCTGACCAGCACTCACAATACGGCGCCGGGAGAGCCCGCCACCATCGGTGCTTCGGCCGGCGGACTGACCGGGCTGTGGCCGATGACCCGGCTGGCGCTGCGCCGCGACCGGGTCTGGTGGCCGGCCTGGATCGTGCTCATCGCCGTGCAGGTCGTGGCCACTGCAGGAGCCTACGAGTCGCTCTATCCCACGCCGCAGTCACGGCTAGGCCTCGGGACCACGATGGGCAAGAACACGTCGCTGCGGGCGCTGTACGGCCCGGCGTTCGACCTCAACAGCGCCGGTGGCTTCACCGCGTGGCGGATCGGCGGGTTCGCCGCAGCAGTGATCGGGCTGATGAGCCTGCTCGCCGTCGTCCGGCACACCCGCGCCGAGGAGGAGGCCGGGCGGCTCGAGCTGTTGCGCTCGGGCGTGGTGGGCCGGCACGCGCCGCTGGCGGCCGCCCTGCTGGTCACGATCGGCGCGAACGTCATCCTCGCCGTGATCGTCGTCGTCGGGCTGATCTTCGAAAAGCTTCCGGTGGCCGGCGCGATGGCCCTCGGCCTGGCGTTCGCGGGATGCGGCGTCGTATTCGCCGGCGTGGGCGCAGCCACTGCCCAGATCAGCGAAAATGCCCGTACCGCAAGGGGAATGGCGGCTTCGGTCCTGGGTGTGGCATACCTGCTGAGGGCGGTTGGGGACAGCTCCGACACCGCGACCTGGCTCAGCTGGCTGTCGCCCGTCGGCTGGGCCCAGCAGGCGCGAGCCTTCGCCGGCGAACGGTGGTGGGCACTGCTCTTACCCCTGGTCGTCGGCGTCGGCCTGATCGTTCTGGCGGTGTCACTGGAGGGTCGACGCGACTTCGGGGCGGGGCTGCGTCCATCCCCCCTCGGCCCGGATCGTGCAGGTGCGGGGCTGTCTACGGCGGCAGCGCTGGCCTGGCGGCTCCAGCGCGGGTCGTGGCTCGCCTGGACCATCGGGATCGCCATCATCGCCGGTGCTCTCGGCTCGGTTGCGAACGGTGTGCTCGACATCTTCAAGGGCAACGCGCGCCTCGAGGAGATGATCCAGCGGCTGGGCGGCACGCAGTCGCTGATCGATGCGTTCTTCGCCGCGATCCTGCCGTTGCTGGCCACTGTCGGAACGATCCACTCCGTGCAGGCGATGCTGCGGCTGCGCTCGGAGGAGACCGAGACCCGCGTCGAGCAGGTTCTGGGCACCGCCGTGACCCGGACGCGGATCATGGGCAGCCACCTCGTGCACGCCGTCGCCAGTCCCCCGATCCTGATGGCCGTTGTCGGGCTCTCAGCCGGTGGTGCGTATGCCGCGTCCGTCCACGACGGGAGCAAGGTGTGGCCGGTTGTGGGCGGGGCGCTCATGCTGGTTCCCGCGATGTGGGTCTTCACCGGGGTGACCATGGCTCTGATCGGGATGGCGCCGGAGCGCAGCGCCCTGGCGTGGGGTGCGCTGGCGGGTTGTGGCTTCCTGGGCCAGCTGGGGCCGATTCTTCAGCTCCCTGACAAGGTTCTGCGGATCTCGCCGTTCGCGAACGTACCCAAGTTCCCGGGCGCCGACCTCGATATCGTGCCCCTCGCGGTACTGACCACGATCGCACTGGTCCTGACCGCGTTTGGTGTCAACGGTTTTCGTCAACGTGACATCGGCTGACCTCTGCTGAACCGGGGCGCGGGAGGGATGGGGGCCGCGTAGCCCATCAAGGGAGCCTGCGAGCAGGGCCAGCGTCCCGCGTCCCTTCCGCGCCACCCAGCGGGAGCTAGGGCGCCCATCCCACCCGCGCCCGATGTCATCTCGCCTACTCACTGCTCGCCGAAAGACCCGCAGCGGATCTACCAGGCGGCCGGCTCGTAGTTCTTGACGAAACAGCCGTAGATGTCCCGGCCCAGCTCGCCCTGAACGATCGGGTCATAGACGCGCGCCGCGCCGTCGACGAGATCCAGCGGGGCGTGGAAGCCCTCTTCGGCCAGGCGCATCTTGGTCGGGTGGGGGCGCTCGTCGGTGATCCAGCCGGTGTCGACAGCGGTCATCAGGATGGCGTCGGTCTCGAGCATCTCCTGGGCGCTCGTTCGCGTGAGCATGTTGAGCGCAGCCTTGGCCATGTTCGTGTGCGGATGGCCAGGACCCTTGTAGTTACGGCTGAACTGGCCCTCCATCGCCGAGACGCTGACGACGTACGTGCGACGCGCGCCGGAGGCTGCCATCGAGGGTCGCAGACGGCTGATCAGGATGAACGGCGCCGTGGAGTTGCAGAGCTGAACCTCGAGCAGCTCCAACGCATCCACCTCCTGCACGTTCTGCGTCCAGCTGTTGACGGCCAGCAGGTCGGGCACCAGTCCCGCGGCGTCGATCGCCGTTCCGGCCAGCACCCTGGCCGGCGTCGCCGACCCGGCACGAAGCGCCATGGCGGTCAACACGTGTGGAGCGCTCGCATGTGCCGTTGGGGCCGCAGCGAGCGCTCCTGCGAAGGAGGCCGGATGGGCATCGCTGAGGTGGTCGAAGGCGAGCATCTCGGGCAGCGGTCCCTCGGGCAGTGGCGCGGACTCGGCCTCGACCAGCGGGGCATAGGACCCCGCCGACCGCCGTACGGTCTGGGCGGCGTTGTTGATCAGGATGTCCAGGGGTCCCTGTGCTGCAACGGAATCCGCAAGGGCCACGACCTGGGCCGGATCGCGCAGGTCGATGCCGACGATGCGCAGCCGGTGGACCCAGTCCGCACTGTCCTCCATCGCGGTGAACCGGCGGATGGCGTCGCCGGGGAATCGCGTCGTGATCGTCGTGTGGGCGCCGTCGCGCAGGAGCCGCAGCGCGATGTACATGCCGATCTTCGCCCGACCCCCGGTGAGCAGTGCGCGCCGTCCGGTGAGGTCGGTGCGCTGGTTGCGCTTGTTGCGGTTGAGGGTCGCGCAGCCAGGACACAGCTGGTGGTAGAAGGCGTCGACGTCGACGTACCGTGACTTGCAGATGTAGCAGGAGCGTGGCTGCAGGAGCTTCCCGGCGAGCGCACCGGTGGTGTTCGACACCAGCTGCAGGCCCTGGGTCTCGTCGTCGATCCGCTCGGGGGCGCCGGTGGCCGTGAGTGCGGTGATCGCGTGGTCGTTTGCCAGTACCTTCGCCCGACGCTGGGCACGACGAGATTCCTTGACACCCTTATAGATTCGCGCGGTCGCACGCCTTATCGCCACCGCGTCAGGGTGCTCCGTCGGCAGCTCGTCAGCCTGCGCCAGGACCTGGAGGCACAACTGCAGATCAGCTGCCGGTATACCGGGTTGCCCCGGCTGCTGGTCGGCCCCCGTAGAACGGGGTTGGCTGTCCTTGGGCACTCGGGAACTGTACGCGGAGCAGAGGCGGTCGCTGTTCACGCCAAAGGCCATGCCGCCTTCTCGAATGTCGCACCGTCGGCCGCTGCCCTATTCGAACCAGGGACCACTGCCGCCGACGCGCGTGATGGCGATGTGAATCACGAAGCCGGGCGGCGGGGCCGGCATCGGAGGGAACGGGGTCCCTGGCCCGACATACGTCTGGGCCAGGGTGTGCAACAGCTCGGGAGCACCGCCCGCCGTGATCCGGGCCCGCCCGTGGACCACCAGGTAGTGGCGCATCCCGATGGCGTTGGCGCCAGCGGACTCGAACGAGAGCACCACCCGCGGGTCACGGCGGATGTTCTGCAGCTTCCTCTGGCGACCGTCCAGGTGGGCCGACACCAGCTCGTCGCCATCGAGGCCGACCCACACGATCGCCACCTGGGCAGACCCATCCTGGTTGATGGTCACCATGTGCGCGAGCGCGCCGGACTCGATGACCCGTCGGGCGGCGGCGTTGAGCACGGCTGGCAGTCCTTGGGTCTCGGGTAACAGGTGCGGCGGCGACTAGGCGGGCGCGCCGGTCTCCTTGTCCTTCTTCGTGGCCGGGTCGGCTGCCGCCGGCGCAGGGCTCAGCGGATCGGTCACCTCGATGTCGTCCAGAGCCTCGGTCGTCGCGGGCTCCCCATCGACCAGGTCCACCGATGTGGCCGCGTCGGCGATCTCGTCGGTCGGCGCAACACTGGAATGCCGCCCGGCCGACGGCGGAACATACGGGTCAGCCAGCGGCGTTGCCCAGGGGTCGTCCTTGGGGGCCGACTTCTTCATGAACGCCGTCACGCCTGCGGCAGCGGCCGTGAAGAGGCCCAGGATCAGCAGCAACCGGCGGCCCTTCTTCTTGCGTTTGGGCGTGGCCGACGCATCACCGGAGATGACCGACGCAGCGCCCGCGCCGCGGGAGATGGCCTCATCCTTGGCGGCAGTGCTTGCGGCCGTGAACGCCGCGATCGCCTCGGTGAGGCGGGGAAGCAGCTCATCGACGATCTTGTCCCGTGCCGTGTCCACCTTGGGTGCGAGCCCGCTGACCACGGACTCCAGCTTCGGCGCGGCCACCTCGATGCCGTGCTCGACCCGCGGCTTGGCCCAGAGCCGGGCGGCCTCGACGCGGGGCTGACCCCACTCCATGGCGCTTCCCGCGGCCTGCTCGACGGCAGGCCCAACCCGCTCGCGCAGCTGTTCGGCGACACTCGCAGCGCTGCTCGCAAGTGACGCCGAGTGGTCCTGAAGCTGCTCTGTCCGGCTCTTGCTGTGGAACACGAGGTCCTCCAAAGGTGATGGCGTCGGTCTGCTGGTCCATCCTGCCCTGTCGCGCCGGGCCCTGACCACCCCGTCTCCGGCAATGACCCCGGTTGCGTCCTTTGCCCAGAGGCAGGAGAGCCCACACCCCCATGACAGGATGAGGGCATGAACGTTACCCTTCACACGAACCTCGGCGACATCAACATCACGATGTTCCCCGACCATGCCCCCAAGACGGTTGCGAACTTCGTTGGTCTGGCCAAAGGCACCCTGGACTACAAGGACGATGCCGGCCGCACCAGCCCCACGCCCTACTACGACGGCCTGGGCTTCCACCGGATCATCTCCGGCTTCATGATCCAGGGCGGGTGCCCCCAAGGCACCGGCATGGGCGGCCCGGGCTTCGTCTTCAACGACGAGATCAGCCCTGACAAGAACTTCAACGCGCCCTACATCCTGGCCATGGCCAACGCCGGCACGCGGGGCGGCAACGGCTCCAACGGCTCGCAGTTCTTCATCACCCTGGGCCCGACGCCGCACCTGCAGGGCAAGCACACCATCTTTGGTGAGGTTGCCGACCAGCCGAGCCGCGACGTCGTCGACAAGATCGGCACTGTCCGCACCGGCAGTGGCGACAAGCCGGTCGAGCCGGTCATCCTCAGCTCCGTCACCGTCGACGAGGGCTGAGTACACCCTTTGCGCAATGATTCTCGATCCTCGGTTGTTCTCATTGCGCAATGCATTCTGAATGCTCAGCGGTTCTGTTACCCAAGTGGTTCTCGGCTGATTGGTGAGCGTCCCGCATGAGTGAGCCCGCGTCGTACCAGCCGGAGCCGGTCTGCCCACGGCACCCCGATCGGGTGTCGTACGTGCGCTGCCAGCGCTGTGGTCGGCCGACCTGCCCCGAGTGTCAGCGGCCGGCCGCCGTCGGCATCCAGTGCCTCGACTGCGTCCGCGAGGGCCAGAAGAGCATGCGTATGCCGCGCACGCAGCTTGGTGCCAGGGTCACCCAGGGCGGGCGACCACTGGTCACCCAGACGATCATCGTCATCTGTGTGGTGCTCTGGCTGCTGCAACGGGTCTCTCCCAGCGTGGGGCTGGACCTCGACTTTGCCCCTGGCCAAGCCCGTGCCGAACCGTGGCGCTTCCTCACGGCTGCCTTCCTGCATGGCCCGATCTACCACATTCTGTTCAACATGTACGCCCTGTGGGTGGTCGGGCAGTACCTCGAGCCGCTGCTCGGGCGGTTGAGGTTCGCCATCCTCTATCTGGTCTGCGCCATCGGTGGGTCGGTCGGCTATCTCTTGCTCACATCACCGCAGCTCGACCCTGCAAGTGGCGGGTACTTCTGGACGGCTACCGTCGGCGCCTCGGGCGCGGTCTTCGGGCTGTTCGGAGCCATGCTCGTGCTGAACCGACACCTGGGCCGGTCATCGGCCGGCATCGCCACCGTCATCCTGATCAACGGGGTGATCGGTTTCGTCTACCCGGGGATCGCCTGGCAGGCCCACCTCGGCGGACTGGTGACCGGTGTCGCGATGGCCTTCGTCGTCACGGCCACGGCCCCCCAGACCAGACGCAGGCTCCAGCTGCCGGCTCTGGCCGCGGTCCTGGTGCTGCTCGTGGTTGCCGCCGCCGCGAAGTATGCCGTCACGGACAACAGGTTCCTGCTCTCCATGGTGAACCTTGGGACGCAGTACTTCGGGGCCTGAGCTCTTCATGGCTCTGGCTGCGTTCCGGATGACGGGCGGATTACACGGTTGTTATTTATCCCCACTGTGGAGAACTCCTGTGGATAACTGTGGTCGCGCAGGCCGGACAGGCGTGGATCAGCGCCAGCGCATCGTCATCATGAAGCCGGAGATCATCAGGCCGAAACCGATCGCGAGGTTGTAGTAGCCGATGTTCGGGATCGGGTAGTTCGCCGAGGTGACATAGAAGGTCACGACCCAGAGCAGGCCCACGAGCATCAGGCCGAGCATCACCGGAGCAAACCAGGGCGGGTTGGACAGGTTCGCTTTCGAACGGCGCTGGGGCGGCGGTGTGTACGCGGGCTTGGCACGTCCCTTGGACTCGGGCACGGCTGGTAGCTCCTTTGGTGGGTCGTACATCGTGCAACAGGTCTTTCCCCTAGCCTAGAGGCTCCGGATCCCGAGTCGCAGGCAGGAGGCCCCGTTGTCGCCACGACTGCGCTTTGGCTGGCCGCGCCTGCGTCCTCGCCGGCCACGGCGGCTGACCGGCTGGGCTGCCATCGTGCCACTGGTCGCAGCCGGCGCGGGCCTGATGTTCGCGACCAGCGCGCAGACCTCGCAAGGCACCGACCTGCGCTCCGCCGGCCGCACCGACCTGGTCGATGTCGTCCGGGCCCAGAACCTCGCTGTGCGTCAGCGGGCGGAAGCCGTCAAGGGGCTGCAGGACCAGGTGGACGCCCTGACCGCGCAGGTGGCCCCGGGCAACGCTGCCGTGACCCGGCTGCGCGCGGCGGCCGCCAGGCTGGCGCCCACCGTGGGCACCCAGGCTGTGAGCGGCCCTGCGCTGTCGGTGAGTCTGGACGACGCCAAGCGCACAGCCGCGAGCCTGCCGCAGGGCTACACCGCCGACGACATCGTCGTCCACCAGCAGGACGTCCAGAGCGTCGTCAACGCCCTGTGGGCCGGGGGGGCCGAGGCGATGATGCTGCAGGACCAGCGGGTCATCTCGACCAGTGCCGTGCGGTGCGTGGGCAACACCTTGATCCTGCAGGGCCGGGTCTACTCACCGCCCTACGTCATCCGGGCCATCGGTGATGTGTCGGCCTTGCGGGCGGCGCTGGATCGGAGCCCACAGGTCACGATCTACCGGCAGTATGCGGACCTGCTCGGCCTGGGCTATGACGTCACCAGCAAGGGTCAGGCGAGCTTCCCGGCATACGCGGGAAGCCCGGGCCTGCTGTGGGCGAGTGCCCTGCCATGAAGGGCTCGATGATTGCGCGCCGCCTGGTCGGCGCGCTCGGCGAGATGTTCATCACCTTCGGCGTGCTCCTGCTGCTCTTCGTGTCGTGGCAGCTCTGGTGGACCGACGTGACCGCCAACCACGACCAGGCTGTCACCACCCAGGCTCTGGAGCGTGGCTTCGTTCAGGGGCGGCATGGCGGCGGCGTCCCTGACAAGGGCCCGCTGGCCACGCTGAAGAATGTTCCGTTCGGGGAGGCCTTCGCGATCCTGCGGATCCCCCGGTTCGGCGCCGACTTCGCCCGGCCCGTGCTGGAGGGCACCGATCACGACACGCTGATCAAGGGCGTGGGGCACTACCAGGGCACCGCCATGCCGGGGGTGGTCGGCAACTTCGCGGTGGCCGGCCATCGCACGACGTACGGCCGGCCCTTCCACAACATCGACCTGCTCCGCAACGGCGACTTCATCGTGGTTGAGACCAAGGTCAGCTACGTCGTGTATGCCGTGGCCCGGCACGTGATCGTCACCCCGAACCACGTGGAGGTGATCGCCTCCGTGCCCCAACGCCCCGGCGTGCAGCCAACGGAAGCCTGGATGACGATGACGGCGTGCCACCCCAAGTACAGCGCGAGCCAGCGATACGTCGTGTTCTCCCGCCTTGTCAGGGTAATCCCACGGGAGAATGGGCTGCCCGCATCGTTCATGGCGCTCCCATCAGGGGCGGTGGCCTGAGATGTACGGACCGCTGTGGCGTCTGCTGCCCGGGCCCTGGCCGGTCAAGGTCATCCAGTCGGTGATCCTGGTTGTCGGCGTGGTCGCGGCCTGTTTCATGTGGCTGTTCCCCACCATCGCTCCGTTCATGCCGTTCAACGACAACACCATCCAGACCGGCCCGCAGGTCCCCGGCCCGACAACGTCCGCCCCATGAAGGCCACCCTGATGAGCAACAGCGGCACCACTATTGAGCGCCCTCGCAGCGCTCACATCCTTGTCGTCGACAACTACGACAGCTTCGTCTTCACCATCGTGGGCTATCTCCAACAGCTCGGCGCCGAGTGCGAGGTTGCCCGCAACGACGCCGTATCGCCGGGCGACGGCGCCGGGTTCGACGGCGTCCTGGTCTCACCTGGTCC
>DATCQG010000059.1:0-3193 GCA_036569625.1 Dermatophilaceae bacterium
CACCACCCAGCCCCAGGTCGGGGCCCAGATGAGGATCAGGGGGACGGGGATCGCGACCAGCCACCCGACCAGGAGCACCGGCTTGCGGCCGTACCGGTCGGACAGGGTTCCGGCGAAGAAGTTGGTGACCGCCTTGACCAGCCCGAAAGCGGCGATGAACGAGAGCCCCCCGACCAGGGCGGTGAGCCCGAACACCCGCTGCGCGAGCAGCGGGACGACCGTGCGTTCCTGCCCCAGGGTCGCACCGACCAGGGCGTTGACCGCCACCAGCAGAAGGAACTGGCCGAGGTTGGCGCGCATCCCCAACCGCAACGCCGCAACTGCCGGCGTGGCTGCGTCGCCCGATGAGCTCACGCGTCGACCTGCAGGGCTCGCCCACCGCGCGCGTCGGCCCAGTCCTGCGGGCCGCCGGAAAGGATTGTCACGTTGCTGACACCGGCCCGCTCCAGGACGCTGGCCGCTGTTGCGGCCCGCTCGCCGTGCCCGCACATGACCACCACGGCCTGGCCGGAAAGGCCAGCGGTGCTCCGGCTCAGGACGCCGAGCTCGATGTTGACCGCACCGGGAAGGTGGCCGGCGGCGAACTCCGAGAACTGGCGTACATCCAGGACCGACCGACCTTCCACGTCCTCGGGCTGCAGCAGCGCGATGGCACTGACCGGCAGCCCGGCCGCAACCCAGTCCTCAGGGAGGCTGGTCAGCTCGCCAACGAGGTTCTCATAGCCAACCTTCGCCGCCTGCCAGGCGATCTCGGTCGGGTCCTGCTCCGTGCCGCGCACAATCACGACCGGCCGGTCCGGCGAGACGACCCAGCCCAGCCAGGTGGCGAACGCGCCGCGCAGCGGGATGGACACGGCACCGGTCAGGTGTCCAGAGGCGTAGTCCGGCACAGGGCGGACGTCGATGAGCTGGGCACCCGACTCTCGCAGTGCCTCGACCTGCGAGACCGATACTGCCGGTGGGAGAGGTGCCGCGCCGTACAGCCTGGGCCCGCGCCGGTTGATCTCAGGAAGACGCAGGAAGTATTCCGGGAACGTGCCCAGCGAGCCCAAAAGACGCTGGACGAACTCGTCCTCTCCCCCGGCCTGGAGCAGCGGGTTGGTGGCCCGCTCGCGGCCAATCGTGCTGGTGCGCTCGGCCCCGGGAGGTGCCGAGCAGAACGACCCCGCGCCGTGAGTAGGCCACACCTCGACGTCGTCGGGTAAGGACATCAGCCGCTGCAGGGACTGGTACTGCGCCCGCGCCAGCTCCACCGTGCGGTCCGGGTCGACCAGGTCGGTCCTGGCGGCGGCGCCCACCATCAGGGATCCGCCGGTGAACACCCCCAAGGGGCGTTCGCCGTCGGACAGCAGGAACGACACGTGCTCCATCGTGTGACCGGGGGTGACCAACGCGGTCAGCCTCAGCCCGCCGAGGTCGACCTCCTGACCGTCGACCAGCCCGGTGTGCGGGAACTGACGGTTCCCCGAAGCAGAGGCCAGGACCGTTGCCCCATCTGTGGTGGCCAGCTGCCGGGCTCCGGAGAGGAAGTCGGCGTGCAGGTGGGTGTCGCCGGCATACGCGACGTTCAACCCGGCGCGCCCGGTCGCCGTCCGAACCGAGCGAAGGTCCACGCTGGCATCGACGACCAGGGCGCGACCCTCACCGAGGTCGACCAGGTAGCTGGTGTTGCCCAGCCCCTCGTCCAGCAGCGGCACCACGAGCGGAGCCGACATCATGATCTCCTCAGAAGGTGGAAGCGTCAGTGAGCGCCGTCGGGTGTCTGGTGGCTGAGAGCCGCGACATGAGCCTGCCTCCAGTATCTACAAGTAATGACTTGAATAGTCTAGAGATCGGATGGCTTTGTCAAGTACTCTCTTGGAGACTTGAGATGGAGGACTGCGGATGGCTGAACGGATCGCCAAGGATGCCCTGTTCGACGGCTTGGTGGCGGCTGCAAAGGCGCTGGCCAGCGGGCGCCGGGCCGAGATCGTCGACGTGCTCGCCCAGGGCGAACGATCGGTCGAGGAGATCGCCGACGAGATCGGCCAGAGCGTCGCAAACACCTCCCAGCACCTGCAGCTGCTGTTGCGGGCGGGCCTGGTGCGCACCCGCCGGGACGGGACCCGGATCTACTACGCACTGACCACCGACCAGGTGGCGCAGCTCTGGGCCCTGATGCGGGACGTCGCCGCCGAACACGTCGCCGAGATAGACCGGCTCGCAGTGGCCTACCTCGGCGACCGGAGTCAGCTCGATGTGATGAGCCGCGCCGAGCTCAAGCGCCGGCTAGGGCGCCGCGACGTCGTCGTCCTCGACGTGCGTCCTGAAGTGGAGTACGAGGCGGGTCACATCGCCGGGGCTCTGTCCGTGCCCATTGACGAGCTGAAGCGCCGGCTGCGCGAGCTGCCGGACGACACCGACGTCGTCGCCTACTGCCGGGGCCCCTTCTGCGTGTACGCCGACGACGCGGTACGCGCACTAAGTCGTCGCGGGTTCCGCGCCGCACGCCTTGAGGACGGCTTCCCGGAATGGGCCCGCGCCAAGCTGCCCGTCGCGATCGGCGCGCGGGCCGCCGTAGGAACGAGACGTAACCGGACAGGTTGACCGCGGTCCGCCGCGAGGTCGGGCACGAGGTACAGGGGAGTCGTTGACAGGGCGCAAATGGTAGTGCTATGAATGATCTTCAAGTATTCACTTGAAGAGACGAGGATACCGCGATGTCCACAACAGCCACTGCCGCCACTGCTCTCGACGTCGCTGACCTGCAGCGCCGCGTGCAAGCGGTCTACCAACAGGTCGCCGAGGAGCCTCGCCGCGCGTACCACTTCGAACTGGGCCGCGAGCTCGCGCTCCGCCTCGGCTACCCCACGGACCTCCTGGATGAGGTCCCCGCCGAAGCGCTGGAGTCATTCGCCGGCGTCGGCTACTTCCTCGACCTCGCCGCCCCACGAGCTGGCGAGCGGGTCCTCGACCTGGGCAGCGGCTCGGGAACCGACTCCTTCGCCGCCGCCACCCTCGTCGGTCCAACCGGCGAAGTCACCGGAGTCGACATGACCCAGGCCCAGCTGAGCAAGGCCGAACGGTTACGCGCGGCCGGGAGCCTCGAGCACGTCCGTTTCCTGGAGGGGCGCATCGAACACCTGCCTGTGGCCGACGCCTGCTACGACGCCGTGATCTCCAACGGCGTGGTCAACCTGTCCGCCGACAAGGC
>DATCQG010000060.1:0-9855 GCA_036569625.1 Dermatophilaceae bacterium
GACCACGCCGGTCCGCCGCCGATGCAGGCCATCGTGATCCGCACCGCTTGCTACTTCGGCTTCTCACTCTTCTCGGTGCTCAACCTGCTCGACGTGCTGTGGCCCCTGTGGGACGACAAGAAGCAGGCCCTTCACGACAAGGTTGCGAGCACCAACGTGGTCATGGGTCCTCAGCCCCGGCGCGACGCCTGACGGCCGGCCGGCTGGTGATGAAACGGCCCCAAGGTGGCTCAACCAAAGCGCTTCAGGCAAGGGAGAGGAAGAGCTTCTCCAACGTCTTGACGTCCACCGACTCCTTGTCGCCGGACTCCGTCAGACACTGCTTGAGACCGGTCGCAATGATAGAGAAGCCGGCCCGGTCCAGGGCATGGTTGACCGCGGCCAGCTGCGTGACGATGTCCTGGCAGTCGCGGCCTTCATCGATCATGCGAAGGATCCCGCCGATCTGACCTTGGGCGCGGCGCAGCCGGTTGATGACGGCGCCCAACTCGTCTGGGTTCAGCTCAACCATGGTGGCTCCGTTTGAGGTGGGTGGTCGGGACGAGGTAGCTCATTCGTCTGCAATGGTATTCGTCACAGTGTCGAGCACGGCAGTAAGCCGTCGGCTCACCTCGTCGGCGACAGGTGACAGCGCATCGTTCTGGGTCACGGACACAATAACCTGCGGGTCCAGTGTCTCGACCACTGTCGAGGACTCGTCCAGCGCCCGGATGACGACATTGCAAGGCAGCAACAGCCCGGCTGAGGGCTCCGACTGAAGGGCGGCATACGCCAAGGGCGGGCGACAGGCACCGAGGATGACCTGCGGGAGGACCTCAACGCCCAGCTTTGCCTTCAGCGTGGCTTGCATGTCGATCTCGGTCAGGACGCCGAACCCCTGCTCGGCCAAGGAATCGCGGGTGGCTGCGAGCGTATCGGCGAACGACTGGCGGACGGTGGTGGTCAGGGCATAGGACATGGGGCCCTCTCTTTGGTCATAGGCATTCCAGTCAGCCCAACAATACCTTAGGGGGTATCAAGACTCGGCGTGGCCGGTGGTGACCGTCGCGTCAACCATCCGGGTTGGCCACATCTCAAGACGAGACCAGCCCGGAGCACTGGGCTCTGGGCCGGTCCGATGAGTCTGTGTCTCATGCTTCAGCAACTTGGCTGTCGTCTTCAGACTGTTGTGGCGCTGGTGTAGCGCAGGTAGGGCTTGACCACCTCAAGGTCTGGGAAGAGCTCTTTGGCTGCGTCGGTCGGGATAGTGAGATTGACGATCGCGCGGTCGCCGGGGTGCCAGTCGGCCGGTGTGGCGAACGGGCCTGACTCGTTGAGCTGCAGTGCGTCGAGGACACGCAGAATCTCATCGAAGTTCCGGCCGACGCTCTTGGGGTAGGTGAGCATCAGCTTGATCAGGTTGTCGGGGCCGATGATGAATACCGAGCGCACCGAGCTGGTGTCACCTTCGCCGGCGTGGATCATGTCGTAAAGCTCGGCGACCTTCTTGGCCGGGTCGGCGATGATTGGGTACCCGATGGTGGTCTTGGAGATCTCTTCCACGTCCGGCTTCCACGAGTTGTGATCCTGCACCGAGTCCACCGAAAGTGCGATCACCTTGGTGTTGCGCTTGTCCCACTCCTCGCTGAGCTGACCGACCCGGCCAAGCTCCGTGGTGCACACGGGTGTGTAGTCGGCTGGATGGCTGAAGAAGACCGCCCAGCTGTCGCCCTTCCAATCCAGGAATGAAATCTCACCCTCGGTGGTGAGTGCGGTGAAATCGGGTGCTTTGTCACCCAGGTGCAGGGAAGCCATGGATTTGCTCCAGTCTCGTGGTGCTCTTGGTGCTCGTGTCGTGCTTGTCCGTCGACAGTATCGCGAGGCTTTTCAAGGGTTGCAGGCGTGGTCGCTGAGCTACGCACGGTGGCTCCCTTGCTGGTTCCGGATACCCCTTAGGGTATATTGCTGACCATTCAGAGCAGCTTTACGAGCTCAACCTGCGACGGGTATTGCAGGGCCTGTGGGATGGGTGTGGAGGCGGTATGGAGAAACGGCTCACTGGCTGGAAATGGTCGATATCGATGCCTCAATAGCTCATGGTCAGGGAGGATGAGGCATGCCCACCGTGCTGGTCGTTGAGGATGAACGCGACATCCGGGAGGTGCTGCGCCGGTATCTGGAGCGGGCCGGTCTGTCGGTGCTGACGACCGCAACCGGCGCTGAGGCGATCCGGTTTCTTACGTCGGCACCTCCCGACCTGGTGGTGCTCGACCTCGGTCTGCCCGATGTCGACGGCACCGACGTGCTCCGCGAGATCCATGCCGCCGGACACCCCCCTGTGGTCGTCCTGACAGCTCGCAGTGCCGTCGAAGACCGTATCCACGGCTTGCAGCTCGGCGCTGACGACTACGTCACTAAACCGTTCAGCCCCGCAGAGGTCGTCCTGCGCGTCCAGGCGGTGCTGCACCGCAGCAGCGGGCAACCAGTCCGGGGCGGGCCGGTCACCTACGGTCAGGGGCGCCTGCGCATCGACGAGCCTCGGCACGAGGCGTGGCTCGATGGTCACTCGCTCGAGCTGACCCCTACCGAGTGGGACTTGTTGGTGGCGGTCGCGGCGGCGCCTGAGCGCGTGTTCTCCCGGTATGAGCTGGTGAACAGGGTCCGGGGATATGAGTACGCCGGCTATGAGCGGACCATCGACTCGCACGTGAAGAACCTGCGCCACAAGCTGGGGGCTTCCGGGGCCGACGTCCTGGCGACTGTCCTGGGCGTCGGCTACCGGTTGTCCCTGCGCCGAGATGATCCGGCGTGAACGCGATCCGTGTCGGGCTGGGTCCGCTGGGGCGCCGGCTGCTGTTCGCCTTTGTCCTGGTCGCGGTGTCCTCGGTCCTCGTGCTCACAGTGGCGGCTCTCATCGGCGTCGGTCAGGGCTTTGAAGCTGCAACGCAGGCAAACCGCGAGAAGGCGGCAGCCAGCGCGGCGACTGCGGCGGGCGACGCCTACCGGAAGGTCGCGGGCTGGGACGGCGCAGACCTGAGCCGCACCAGTGCGGTGGCCGATGCCGCCGGAGCCAAGCTGTTCGTCCTGAACGCCTCCGGCGCCCCGGCAGTCGGCACTGGTCCCGGTGGTGGCCACGTGGGACCGGGTCAGGGCAAGGGCACCGGACCGGTCGGGGGTCTGGGCGTCGTGAATGCTTCGGTGGTCGTCGACGGGGCGAGCGTCGGCACCGTGCGGCTGGTGTTCGAAACGGGGGGAGGTAACCAGGCGCGCGACGTCGCCTGGTGGTGGATCGCGGTGGCCGCTGTGGTGGCCCTGCTGGTCGCCCTGCTCGCCAGCTGGGTGGTTACCCGGCTGATCGCCCGCCCGATCCAGGCCATGACGTCCGCGACCCGGGCGTTCACCGCTGGGGACCGCCAGGCTCGCGTGGGGGTGCACGGTCCGGGTGAGCTCGGTGAGCTGGCCGGGGCGTTCGACCTGATGGCGGACACGGTCGCCCGTTCGGAGCGGGACCGTCGCAACCTCACCGCGGACGTCGCTCATGAGCTGCGTACTCCGCTCGCCGCACTGCAAGCCGGGCTCGAAGAGCTGCGCGACGGCCTGGTTGAGCCCAGTGCTGAAGGGCTGGCCGGCTTGCACGACCAGTCCTTGCGGCTCGGGCGGGTCGTCAGCGACCTGGCCGAGCTCTCCGCCGTGGAGGCCAGCGGTCTTCCGGTTCAACGGACTGAGGTGGACCTGGCCCAGGTCGCCGGCGACGAGCTGGCGGTCCACGAGTCCCAGCTGCGGGCTGCCGGGCTGGTGGTTGACAGCCGGCTGGAGGGACCGTTGATCGTCCGGGCGGACTCCGGCCGGTTGCACCAGGCCGTAGGCAACTTGCTCGCCAACGCAGCCCGATACTGCAGTGCGGGCGATGCGGTCACCCTCGTGTCGCGCACCGAAGCCGGCCAGGCGGTACTGGACGTTGTCGACTCCGGCCCCGGTATCCCTGACGATGAGCTGCCCCAGATCTTCGACCGGCTCTGGCGCGGTCGCGCAGCACTAAAGGTCGCCGGCTCAGGGATCGGCCTGGCCGTCGCACGCGAGATCGTCGTGGCCCACGCAGGCACCATCGAGGCGTCCTCGCAGGAGGGCGCCGGGACGACGATCACGATAAAGCTGCCCTTGAGCTGCACGGCTGCCCCCGCCTGAGCTGGATCCCAGTGCCCGGTGCTCTCCAGGACCTTCTGCGACGGTGAAGCGCCGCCAGCGAGCGCACAGCGGCCTTCGTCATGCTTCGGTGGCGGTGGGATCCACATCCGATCTCCACATCCAGCACACGGGCTTTACAGCGGCGCCGTCAAGTATCGGTAACACCAAGCACCCGATCAAGGAGAGACACCATGTACAAACGCACCGCTGGAATTATTCTCACCGGCGTCCTGGCGACCGCCGCCGTCGGCGCCGTGGCGATGACCCCCGCCTCAGCCACGACCTCGGACAATGTGGTCACCAGCCGGCTCGCCCACATCAAGAGCGCGCTGAGCGGGCTGGTCACCGATGGCACCCTGACCCAGGCACAGGTCGACAAGGTTGCCGGGACCCTCAAGAGCCAACCGCCGATGGCCGGTATGGGCGGCCGGGGCGGTATGGGCGGCCGGGGCGGTGGCGTTGCCGGGATGGGTATGACCCAGTCCCACGACGCCGCAGCGAAGGCACTCGGCATGACCAGCGATCAGCTGTATGCCGCGGTGCAGGGCGGCAAGAGCCTGGCGGATGTCGCCAAGGACCAGAAGGTCAGTGTCGACTCGGTGGTCAAAGCCATGGTGGCCGATGCCGAGGCCGACCTCGCCGCAGCCGTGAAGGCCGGCACCCTGACGCAGGCGCAGGCTGACACGATGAAGAGCTCCCTGACCGAGCGGATCACCGACCAGGTCAATGGCGTCCGTGCGGGCCGGGGGATGGGCCGGGGCGCTGGTGGCACGGGGTTTGCCCCGTCCAACGGCAACGTCTCCGGCAGCACTTCGACCACCCCTTCGCGCACAACTTGACCGACGGGAGCGACCCGGGTCTCAGCCCGCGGTAGCAAGCGCCCACACCCTGCGGGTGTGGGCGCTCGTCTGTCCGCAAGAGAGCAGGTGCACGGCGGGAGCCGATGGCTGATCCATTCCGGACTTCCGTGGATACCCACTGGGGTATTATGGAGCAGTTGCGCTGGCCGGTCTCGCCGAGCCGTTGGAGCGCTCTGGAGCAGACGATCGACCACGATGGAGGACCTGATGCGCTCAACTCCCGAAACTGATCCGTCGGTGGATCCGTCAGCAGACTCGGCAGCACCTACGACCCGCCCCAGATATGCCAACGCTCTGGCGCCCTGGCCGATGCGAAGGCGCGTCGCGGTTGCAGTGGCTGCTGCCGTGCTTTTCGGGCTCATGGTCACCGTCTCTGGAGGTTGGACGACGCCAACCTCGGTGGGGTGGACGGCCCTGGTCGCCACGGCGGCCCTTTCCTGCGCCACAACCCTGGCGACCTACCTCCCACCCCCCGGAGCCGGGCTCAGGCTCGAGGTCGGATGTACGCCGTGCGCTGCTGCCGCGGCCGTGACCGTGCTTGCCTCACTCGGACTGCTGAGCTCGGCCCCCGGCGATGTGTCCACCGCAATGCTGGCGTTGGGCGTCTCGGCCTTCGGGCTGGTGCAGCGGCTTAAGAACCCGACTACCTGTCCCGCCTAGCACAACTGTCTGTTGCTACCTGGCCCCCGCTTCCTGCAACCAGGTGCGCAGGGCGGGGATGTCGATGCTGTTGCCCTTCTCCACCAGCGTCTTCAGCTGGGTTGAGCTGGGCGTGTTCAGCGGGGCGCCGAGCTTGCCCAGGATCTGCGCGGCGGTGATCGGCGAGAAGGCATCGACCACCTGCTGGACCGTCATCGACCCCTTGACCTCGGCGGGGGACGCAGGAGCGGCAGCGCCCGCGTCGCTCTCCCCCGAGGGCGTGCCTGCCTGGGCCGCCTGGGTCGTGGCCGATGTCTCGGCCTTGGCCCATAGCCCGGCGCTCATGAACCCGGCGACCATCAGCGTGGGGACCAGGAGCAACGCCGCGACATACATCGCCACCGGGATGCGTCTGGTATGCAGCCTGGTGTGTGTCGGCGCCGGGCGTCGCCCGCGGGGGAGGGCGAGCACGGGCACCGGCGCGGTCATGGTGTCGCGGAGGCTGGCTCGCAGTGGTCTTCTCATCTGGCGATCTCCAGTTCGGTGGCCGCTTGCCGGTCAGGTCCGGAGGTGGGCGGTGTCGTGCGGTTGGTGCGGAAAGTGGGCATGGCCAGGGTGATGGTCAGGCCGTCCTGGCTGGGGCAGGCACCGACACACTCAAGGCAGCCGATGCAGGACGTGTCGGTGACCCGGGTCTGCGTGTTCACCGGGATGGCCATGGGGCAGGCTTGGTTGCAGAGGTCACATCCAAGGCACGCGGACGCGTCACGCTCCACGGCCATCGGGCTGAGCTTTCCGGCCAACGACTGCACCGCTCCGAGTGGGCACGCATAGCGGCAGAACGGCCGCTGGATGAAGAGTGCCAGGACGAGGGTGGCGACCAGCACGACGAACGCGAGGCTGACCTCGAACTGGGCCACCATCAGGAGCGCGATCCATGGGTCGGCCACCCGGAAGACCATCGTCCCGGTGACCGCCGCGCCGATGACCGCCCAGGCGAGCACCAGCCAGCGGCCCCAGCGCAGCACTCGGTCGATGCGTTGCCAGCGCTTGGTGCCGGAGCGAAGGTTCAGCCTGCGGCGCAGTCGTCGGAGCGGCGGCACCCGGTCGGTGACCGCGCGTCCCGCGGCGTACACCATCTCCTGCACGGAGCCGAGCGGACAGAGCCAGCCGCAGAAGAACCCCCGCCCGACCAGTGCCAGCACAAGCACCGTGCCAGCCAGCACCAGACTCGAAGTGTGCACGTGCGCCACGGTGCGCCCTGTGGTCACTATGGTCCAGGCGCCCTCGATCCCACCCAATGGGCACCATGCCTCCGCGGACTCCCCGCCGGAGGTCACATGGCCTACGGCCTGCCAGCCCACGACGGCGATCACGGCAGCTTGGACCACATGCCGGGTCCAGCGCACAGAGCGCCCCCACATCGGTCGTCGGCGCGGAACCTGGATCCGAACGTCGGCGGTGGGAAGGCCGGCATTCGTCTGTTCGTCTTGCACGGTCATCGGGGTCTCTCTCAGGTTGGCGGCCAAAGGCTCGCCGGAGACTCTGGATTACCGAGTCAGGCTCGTCGACCAGTCAGGAGGACCGATGGATCTCAGATGGAGAGGGTGTGGAGGTGGGCACGCAAGAAGCTTCTGGACGTGTCTCGAGTGGTTCAGCCCTCGCTCCACGGGAACCACAGCACGGGCGGATCGTCACCATGCAAATCGGCGAAGGACCTGAGGTGCAGCTGGCCCTCTATCTCGACTCGTTGGTGGTTTCTGATGAAGCCTGAGCTCTTGGCGTGTGGTCCACGGTCGAGGAACCGGAGTCTTGGGCGCGCATGCATCCCCTAAGAGCCACGGACAGGCTCGCGCCCTTGGCCATCAGTCTTGCGGCCTGCTGGTAGCAACGGGTCTGAGAGAGCGGGAAGCTGGTATCCATTTGGATCCTCCTGGCAGGGTCAAGTGATTCGGCGCGGTTGTCGGGGGGGACCGGAAGGATACCCCTGGGGGGTATCAACCGCTGCAAGGTGCCGGCGTATTCCGGCCAGGTTCTGGACGTGGTGGAACTGTGCAAAGAGAAGACCGTGTATACCCCATGGGGTATAGTTTGTCTTTCTCGTTCGATCAACCCCCGAGGAGGAACGCCCGATGTGTCGACAGGTGAACTGCCGCAAGTGCGGCAGCGCGACGTGGGCTGGCTGCGGCCAGCACATCAACCAGGTGATGGCCGGCGTGCCGAAGTCCAAGCGCTGCCAATGCCCCCCGAAGGTCTCCTTCGTAGAGCGGATCTTCGGCGGTCGCAGGTCATCTGTATGACCGTTGGTGGTGGATCTTAGGCTGGTCGGCGGCCTCCGTAGATCACGTTCTCCAGGTGCTTCCAGTAGACGTCGACCCCTTGAAAGCCAGCTGACTGCAGATAACCCATCTGTTGCGCAAGGGGGATCATGTAGCGCGCGTGGTTTTCGTAGCGAGACTGCTCCTGTGGCGTGCGGTGGTGGCGCTTGCTCGCCCCCTCGGGGTCTTCGCGATCGTTGAGCCGTTGCCATGTGGCTTCGACAACGGGATCTGCGGAGCTCACGGGGTCGTAGTTGAGGTACCAGCCGCCGGGTGTGAGGCGCTCGAAGATCTCGGCGAACAAACCCTGCTTCCGGTGATCGGGCATGTGGTGGATGGACATTGAGGTCACGACGGCGTCGAGGGTGACGGGAATCGCCGCTGGCCAGCTGTCCGTTGACATGTCGAACTCGAGGTACTGGAAGCGTCCCTCGAACGGTCGCATCTCACGCATGCCTTCACCCATCATCTGCGGCGAAAAGTCGGTGAGAATGGCTGAGCTTCGTGGATACAGACCGAGGATCCCTCTCGCCGCCGCCCCGGTCCCTGCTCCAAGATCCAGGAAGGTGAAGGCGTCCTTGCTCACCAAAGGGGAGGAGATCACCCATGAACCGCCACTGTGCCGCACGCTTTCGTTCGCGCTCTTCAGTGTTCGCAGTCCAGCTCTGAACTCCTTCTTCGGACTTCCAGATGGCTGCGTTCGTGTCCGTCGACTGATCCATGTGCAAAAGGCTAGCGGCGCAACTGGGCACTGCCGCCACTTCGCGTCATCTCCGCAGTCGGACCGGGAAGAAGCGGGGGGTTCGCGCGGCGTAGTCGGCGTATCCGGCGAATCGCCGGGCCAGTCGCGTCTCTTCCCATCGTGCCTTCACGGTGAGAAGGAGAGCCAGTGCCGCGAGCGCGAGGAGCCGGAACCCGCTGCCTGCGGACGCCGTGATCGAGGCCATTGTGAGCAGCAACCCGCTGTAGATGGGGTGCCGCACAAGGCGATACAGGCCCCCCGTTCGCAGTTGCGCGTGGGTATTCGGCAACGGCGTGGCCGTCAGGCCTCGCCCGAGTCCAGTTGCGCCGAGCACCATCACGCCCACGCCGACGACGGTGGCCACGCGGCATACGACGGTGAGCGCGGCAGGCACCGGCCAGTCGTGCCGACCTGGGAGCACCAGGAGGATCCCTATCAGCACGAACTGGGCAGCGACGAGCAACCGGGCGGTCCGGACGTCCGAGGGCGCCGGGCGATGCTCGCCGGCAGCTGTGTCATCCGCGGGTGCGTTCACCTGGTTGGCTCCTCCATACAAGGCTGACTCGGCAGCCTAGGGCGGAACTTTGAGCGTCCGCCAGCGGGTGAGCCCTGAGCCGTTGCGGTGAGTCCGTGACGGGTATGTCGCAGGTCACGGCGCCCAGTCGGTATCCCTTTGGGGGTTCGGTCCGTCAATGAGGCGTACGAAATCCAACCAAGGAGGACATCGTGAATTTGAATATGGGTTCAGCTGACCGCAAGCTTCGTGCTTTTGTCGTGGCCCCAGTGCTCGTGATCGCCGGCGTGCTGGTCGGCCCCGCAGGCTGGCTGGCGATCGTGCTCTACGCCCTGGCTGGCGTGATGCTGGCGACCTCCGCCGTCGGCTCCTGCCCGCTGTACACGCTGTTCGGGCTGCGTACCTGCCCGCTCCAGAAGGTCACCACCCCCGCTTCGGAACGCACCATCTCGCGCTAGCGTCGGCGTCGTGGTCGCCCCGGACGTTCGTAGCCGACTCGCTGCCGAGGTCCCCGCGCTGCTCAGATACGCCCGCACAATCGTGCGGGACGGTCAGCTGGCCGAAGACCTCGTGCAAGACACGCTGCTGCGTGCCCTGCAACGGGCCGACACCTTTCGA
>DATCQG010000061.1:0-8375 GCA_036569625.1 Dermatophilaceae bacterium
TCGTGGTTCAGGACCAAACGGCAGGCCCCCGAAGCGCCACACTGACCTTAGCCAGGCGGGACTCGACAACCACCCAGACTCCGGGTAGAAGCAGAGCACGGACCACATCTGGGGAGTACGTGATCGTCCACAGGGCTGCTCAGCCGTGCCGCGTAGGTAGTCAGGCTGATTACGCTACGAGACGCGAGACGTTCCACGCGGTCTTCGGCATTTCTCAGTGACGGTGAGAGCGTGGTGGGCGCGCCTCGCAGGCAGAGTTACCCGGGAGAGTCCGAGCCAAAATGGCAGAGGTGCCCGGAAAGGCAGGGGTTGGTATGAGCATCGCCAAGCGTGAGGACGGCCGGTGGCGGGCCCGCTACAGGGACGCGGCGGGCAAGGAACACGCTCGCCACTTTGCTCGCAAGGTCGATGCACAGCGGTGGCTCGACGACGTCACCAGCTCCGTCGTCACGGGTACCTACACCGACCCGAGGACGTCGAGTGTCACTCTCGAAGACTGGTCTGCGATTTGGTTCAAAGGGCAGGTCCACTTGAAGGCGACGGGACGGACGCGGGTTGAGGGCATCGTGCGCCTCTACATCGTGCCGCGGTGGGGGACGACACGGCTACGGGACGTCTCGCACGCCGAAGTGCAGGCCTGGGTGACCGAGCTCCTGGCGGGTGGTCTCAGCGCCTCGAGCGTTCAGCGGACCCACGGCTTGCTCTCCCAGATGCTCGACCTCGCGGTGCGTGATCGCAGACTCCCGGCCAACCCTGCCAAAAGCGTCAAACTCCCCCGCAAACTGCCCAAGGTTCGCCGGTTCCTCACTGCGGATCAGGTGGAGGCACTGGTGGTCGAATGCGAGCCCTACGGCCTGGTGGTGCGGTTCCTTGCCTACACGGGTCTGCGGTGGGGCGAGATGGCTGCCCTGCGGGTCCGCGACGTCGACCCGTTGCGCCGGCGCATGCTCATAGCCCGGTCGGTGACCGAGGACAACGGTCGGCTGATCTTCGACACGACCAAGACGGGCGAGGAACGAACGGTCCCACTCCCCCGCTTCCTGGCCGAGCAGATTGCCGCATCCGTTGCCGGGAAGGGACCCGACGATCTGGTATTCCAAGGCACCCGCGGCGGCGCGCTGCGCAACGGCAACTTCAACCGGCGCACCTTCGCGCCCGCGGCCATCGCCATCGGCGAGCCGGCTCTGACGCCGCACGGGCTACGGCACACGGCGGCGTCTCTGGCGATCGCGGCCGGGGGCAACGTCAAGGTTGTTCAGCAGATGCTTGGGCACGCCACGGCGAGCATGACACTCGACCTGTACGGGCACCTTTTCCCCGACCAGCTCGACGACGTCGCGGATCGTCTGGACGTCATCGGCCGAGCGGCTGCGAAAATTCCTGCGGACTTTTTGCGGACTAAAGGCGTTCTGGACCCTCCGCAAACGAAGAAGAAGAAGCCCCAACAGGCCTCTGACCTGCGGTGATGTGCGTGGGCCCGGCCGGGCTCGAACCGACGACAGCCGCGGTGTAAACGCGGTGCTCTACCAACTGAGCTACAGGCCCCAAACGTGTCGACCGGCCGCTCAGGACCCAGTCAGCTCCTTGAGCGCGGCATGGTATCCGCTGAAGTCACGCTTCTCGGAGGTCCCGTTGACCATGGTCCAGCGAACGACTCCGTCGCGGTCGATCAGGAACGTCCCGCGCATGGGGGCACCGCTGGAGTGCTGGAGCACCCCAAAGGCCTCCGCGGCAGCGCCGTGTGGCCAGAAGTCGCTGAGCACCGGGAAGAAGAAGCCCTGCGCATCGGACCAGGCCCGTTGGGTGAACATGTGGTCGCACGACACGGCGAGCACCTGGACGTCATCACTCGAGAACGCGCCCAGGTTGTCGCGGATCTCGCACAGCTCCCCGGTGCAGATGCCCGAGAAGGCGAACGGGAAGAAGACCACGACGACGTTCCTGACACCCCGATAGCTCGACAGTGTCACCGGCTTGCCGTGCTGGTCGACGAGCGTGAAGTCAGGAGCTACCTCCCCGACACCGAGTCGGGTGGGCATGGCGATGGTCGCGTCGATCCTTGGCATGGTCCCAGTCTGGCAGCAGTCAGCGGCGAGCACTCTTGGGGGCGACCAGACGGCTGCCGGTCCAGTCCCTGACGGCGTTGGTACCCCCGGAAGCGTGCAGCCCTGCCGTCAGTGCTGCCTCCTGGATATCCGCGGCATCGACGTGTCCCTCGCGTCCCGACTTGGGCGTGAGAAGGAGGATGAACCCGCCCTCGGCAAGGTTGGTCAGGGCGTCAACGAGAGCATCGATGAGGTCGCCGTCGTCGTCGCGCCACCACAGGACCACAGCATCTGCAACGTCGGCGTAGTCCTCGTCCTCGAGCTCGGAACCGCAGAGCTCCTCGATCGCCAGACGGAGATCGTCATCGACGTCCTGGTCATATCCGAACTCCTGGACTACCTGTCCCGCGGCAAAGCCCAACTTTGCCACCGAACCGTTCGCCGCCGCGGCTTCCGCGGTCGCAACCACGTGTGTTCCTCTCTAGACGTGGACCCCCGGCAGACGCGGAGATCCTTGAATGCTCCTGGGCGTAGTCCACTCGGTCTGGCTGGATCTTGCAACCAGTCTGCAAACTCATCCCCGGCAATATGCTCCCTAGCATGGCAGGTGCACCGGATGAACCGCATCCCACGGCTCACTGAGCGACCGCTCCAAAGACCTGGGCCCGCCGGCATACCCTCCGTCCTGTCGTCCGTCGAGCACGGTCTCAAGCACAGCACCGGCGATCATCAGCCGGCCTGACCGTATCGGCATACAGCCCTGACCCCCAGCAATGAGAGTGTGACGTTCGCGGTTTCCTGGTGGAGTATGGCGTGATGGCACGCGACGAATTCGGACCCATCCTCAACGGCATCCCGAGTCAGATCCCCGACATCGACCCGGATGAGACCCAGGAGTGGCTTGACTCCCTGGACGGAGTCATCGACACGGCCGGCCGCACCCGGGCCCGGTACGTCATGCTCAAGCTGCTCGAACGAGCCCGCGAGCGCCAGGTCGGGGTCCCCTCGCTGACCGCGACGGACTACATCAACACCATCGCCCCGGAGTCCGAGCCCTGGTTCCCCGGCGATGAGGCGGTCGAGCGCCGATACCGCTCGTTCGTGCGCTGGAACGCGGCGATCATGGTCCACCGCGCCCAGCGTCCCGGCATCGGCGTGGGTGGTCACATCTCCACGTACGCCTCAGCGGCCACCCTCTACGAGGTGGGCTTCAACCACTTCTTCCGCGGTCGCGACCACAAGGGTGGCGGCGACCAGATCTACTTCCAGGGGCACGCCTCCCCCGGCATGTACGCCCGCGCCTTCCTCGAGGGCCGCCTGACCGAGGCGCAGATGGACGGGTTCCGCCAGGAGCACTCGCACACGGTGGACGGCAAGCCCTCGCCCGCCCTGCCGAGCTACCCGCACCCCCGCAACATGCCCGACTTCTGGGAGTTCCCCACGGTGTCGATGGGCCTGGGCCCGATGAACGCGATCTACCAGGCCCAGTTCAACAAGTATCTGATGAACCGCGGGATCAAGGACACCTCGCAGCAGCACGTGTGGGCCTTCCTGGGCGACGGCGAGATGGACGAGCCGGAGTCGCGCGGTCTGTTGCAGGTCGCGGCCAACGACGAGCTCGACAACCTGACCTTCGTGGTCAACTGCAACCTGCAGCGGCTCGACGGCCCCGTCCGCGGCAACGGCAAGATCATCCAGGAGCTGGAGGCGTGCTTCCGCGGTGCCGGCTGGAACGTCATCAAGGTTGTCTGGGGTCGGGGCTGGGACCCGCTGCTGGCCCAGGACCACGACGGCGCCCTGGTGAACCTGATGAACACCACCCCGGATGGCGACTACCAGACCTTCCGCGCCAACGACGGCGCCTACGTCCGGGAGCACTTCTTCGGTCGCGACCCGCGCACCAGGGCCATGGTGGCGGACTGGTCCGACGAGGACGTCTGGTGGAAGCTCAAGCGGGGCGGCCACGACTACCACAAGGTCTACGCCGCCTACAAAGCCGCCATGGAGCACGACGGCCAGCCAACGGTGATCCTGGCCAAGACGATCAAGGGCTACAGCCTGGGCACGAGCTTCTCGGGGCGCAACGCCACGCACCAGATGAAGAAACTGACCCTCGACGATCTCAAGGGCTTCCGGGACACGCTGCTCATCCCGATCACCGATGAGGAGCTCGAGAGGGATCCCTACCTGCCGCCCTACTACCACCCCGGCATGGACGACCCCGCCATCCAGTACATGATGGAACGCCGCGCCAAGCTGGGCGGGACGCTTCCCAGGCGCCGCACCGATGCTGAGCCGCTCAAGCTTCCTGACCACACGTCATACGACCTGGCCAAGAAGGGCTCCGGCAAGCAGGAGATCGCCACCACGATGGCATTCGTCCGGCTGCTGCGAGAACTGCTGCGCGACAAGGAGTTCGGCCGCCATGTGGTGCCGATCATCCCGGATGAGGCACGCACCTTCGGGATGGACTCCTTCTTCCCCACGGCCAAGATCTACAACGTCCATGGACAGCAGTACACGCCGGTGGACTCGGACCTGATGCTCACCTACACGGAGTCCGTGCAGGGGCAGATCCTGCACGTGGGCATCAACGAGGAGGGCTCGGTGGCCGCGTTCACCGCCGCGGGGACGTCCTACGCCACCCACGGCGTGCCTATGGTGCCGGTGTACATCTTCTACTCGATGTTCGGGTTCCAGCGTTCCGGTGACGCGATCTGGGCCGCCGCTGACCAGATGTCGCGAGGCTTCATGCTGGGCGCGACCGCGGGGCGCACGACGCTGACCGGTGAAGGGCTCCAGCACGCGGACGGCCACAGCCCATTGCTCGCCTCGACGAACACTGCCGTCGTGTCCTATGACCCGGCCTACGCCTACGAGATCGCGCACATCGTGGAGGACGGGCTGCGCCGCATGTATGGCGACCAGCCGGAGAACGTCATCTACTACATCACTCTCTACAACGAGCCCAACGTCCAGCCGCCGGAGCCCGAAGGTGTCGATGCCGAGGGCATCCTCAAGGGGATGTACCTGCTGAAGCCGGGCTCGACGGACGGCATTGCCGAGGACGCCAAGAGGGTCCAGCTGCTGGCGTCCGGTGTGGGTGTGCCGTGGATCCTCGAGGCGCAGGAGCTGCTGAAGTCCGACTGGGGCGTCGTCGCTGACGTCTGGTCGGTCACCTCGTGGGGCGAGCTGCGCAGGGACGCCATGGCCTGTGACGAGCTGGCCTTCCTGCATCCCGAGCAGGAGCAGCGCATGCCGTTCGTGACCCGGAAGCTCCAGGATGCGCCGGGGCCGGTCGTCGCGGTCTCGGACTACATGCGCGCCGTCCAGGACCAGATCGCGCAATGGGTGCCCGGCGACTTTGCCTCCCTCGGCGCGGACGGGTTCGGCTTCTCGGACACCCGTGCGGCCGCTCGCCGTTACTTCCACATCGACGGCCCGTCAGTGGTCGTGAGGGCGTTGCAGATGCTGGCCAAGCGCGGTGAGATCGACGCGTCGGTGGCACGGGAGGCGGCCGCGAAGTACCGTCTGCTCGAGGTCACCGCGGGCGCCTCGGGCAACGCCGGTGGCGAGTCCTAGTCGCGGCAGGTGCTCGCCCGTCTCTACCCCGACCCGTTGGCCGGTTTGTTTCACCCTTGCCAGTCGATCGCGTGGTATCGGTGAAACAAACCTGCCTGTGGATTGCTGGAGCTCGCCAGAACGCACCGCTGGCCACGGCGTTGTTGCCGACATACAAATAGAGTTGTCGTATGGCGGCCCCACGCACGCGCGGTAGCGCGGCCACCCAGCGGCGCATCGAAGGCAGCGCCGGCTCGCTGTCGACCGCCGCGAACAAGCACATGGAGACCCATTACGACTGGTATCGCGCCCTCTCCGCCGAGGATCGCTCATGGGTCGGGCTCATCACCCAGGCGGGTATTGCGGCCTTCGTCGCCTGGTACCGCGACCCGAGCGACACCCCTCAGATCTCGGTCAACGTGTTCGGGACCGCGCCGCGCGAGCTGACCCGGTCGATCAGCCTCGTGCAGACACTCGACCTGGTCCGCTCGGTGGTCGACGTCGTCGAGGCCGACGTTGCGCAGCTCGCGGCTCCTGGCGACGAGCAGAACCTTCGCGAGTCGGTATTGCGCTACTCACGCGAGATCGCCTTCGGAGCCGCAGAGGTCTACGCCGGCGCGGCCGAGGCGCGCGGCGGGTGGGACGCGCGTCTGGAGTCCCTGGTCGTCGACGCCGTGCTGCGTGGCGAGGCCGACGACTCGATGCAGTCACGAGCCTCTGCGCTGGGTTGGGGATCGGTCAACCACGTGGCCGTGATCGTCGGGGTCACACCTGAGGGGAACACGGCTGGCATCGTGGATGGGCTGCGGCGACACGCTTCGAAGCTCGAGGTGGAATGTCTGGGCGCGGTCCAGGGACGACGCCTCGTTGCCATCCTCGGTGGGCTGGAGGACCCGTCGCCCACCGTCGTTGCCCTGGCCGACTGCTTCGGTGACGGCCCCATCGTCATCGGCCCCACCGTGCCGCACCTGTTCGCCGCAGGACGTTCTGCCCGTGCCGCCCTCTCCGGCCTCGAGGCGGCCCGCGCCTGGCCTGATGCCCCACGTCCTGTTCTCGCCGACGAGCTGTTGCCCGAGCGTGTCCTTGTCGGCGACGCGCCAGCCCGCCGTGCTCTCATTGACCGCATCTACCATCCGCTGTCCACGGCCGGAAACGCCCTGTTCGAGACGGCCACGACCTATCTCGACGGAGGCGGCGGGCTCGAGTCCACGGCCAGGGTCCTGTTCGTCCACCCCAACACCGTGCGCTATCGGCTGCGGAGGATCGCAGCGGTGACGGGGTATGACCTGAGCAACCCCCGCGAGGCCCACACCGTGAGGCTGGCCCTCGCGGTGGGACGCCTGGCCGAGCCCACCGAGCGAGAGTGGCGACGTTCACTTCAAGGTAAAGTACCGGAAGCAGGTCGAACGCCCGACTGATCTCTTTTGTGGGAACCCTCCAAATCGGGCGCTGATTGTTGGTGCCGTTCGGTTACGACTGGATCACGGCACAACCGAAAGGCTGAATGCGTGCTCGTTCTCGTCTGCCCTGGACAGGGCTCCCAGACTCCCGGCTTCCTTGCCCCATGGCTCGAGCTGCCGGGATTCCGCGACCGCATGCAGTGGCTCTCGACCGTCGCCGGCATCGACCTGGTCACGCACGGCACCGAGTCCGACGCCGAGACGATCAAGGACACGGCGATCGCCCAGCCGCTGATCGTGGGCGCTGGTCTCATCTCGCTGCTGGCCCTCTTCGAGCACCCGGCCGATGGCTTCCGTCTCGTGGCCGGCGGTGCCGGTCACTCCGTCGGCGAGATCACCGCTGCCACCGCAGCCGGGGTGATCAGCGCAGAGCAGGCCATGGTCTTCGTCCGCGAGCGCGGACGTCTGATGGCCGAGGCCAGCGCGCTGACCCCCACCGGCATGAGCGCTGTCGTGGGCGGCGACAGCGACGAGGTGGCGCAGGTGCTGCTCAAGCACGGACTGGTTCTGGCGAACAACAACGGCGGTGGCCAGGTTGTGGCCGCGGGCACTGCGGATCAGCTCCGGGCGCTGAGTGCCGACCCGCCCACCAAAGCTCGTGTTATCCCGTTGCAGGTCGCGGGCGCTTTCCACACCGACCACATGGCCCCGGCAGTCAAGGAGCTGGGGGCCTTGGCTCGTGCCATGTCGACCCACGACTCTCGCTCCCGCCTGGTGTCCAACCGTGACGGCACCGTCGTTCACAGCGGCCGTGAGGTCCTGGAGCGCCTGGTCACCCAGGTCAGTCGCCCCGTTCGCTGGGATCTGTGCATGGAGACGTTCAAGGACCTGGGGGTGACCGGCCTGATCGAGATCCCCCCGGCCGGGGCTCTGGCCAACATGGCCAAACGGGGGCTTCCAGGGGTCGAGGTCCTTGCCCTGAAGTCCCCCGACCAGCTCTCCGAAGCCCACCGGATGATCCGGGAGCACGCCCAGCCCAGCCAGATCGCGGACACCCCCACCTGGCGGTTGCTCATCGCACCGGCCAAGGGCGTCGTCAGCTTCACCCACTCCGAACCTGGAACCGACGTTGTTCCGGGTTCGGTGGTCGCAGCGGTCAGGACCCGGCGCGACACGTTTAACGTCACCGCACCTTACGGTGGCCAGGTCATCGAATGGCTCGTCGATGACGGTGACCCGGTGTCCCCGGGGCAACCGCTCCTTCGGCTTCACCCCTCGGCGGCCTGACCCGAGCTCCCACCACCCGTCCGAACCACACGTCCGACGCACCCGTCCGAACCACCCGGAGACGATGAAATGACCGCGACAG
>DATCQG010000062.1:0-11814 GCA_036569625.1 Dermatophilaceae bacterium
CGGCGCAGGCTCAGCACGCCAAAGGTCAGTGACACCGTGAGCAGGGATGCGCCGAGCATGTGGACCAGGACGAGCGCTTCGGGCAGGCCGGTGAGGTACTGCGTGTAGCCGACCGCCCCCTGCAACAGCGTGACGCCAAAGACGCTGTGCCAGACCCTTCGGGGTCGGGAGTCGGACGCTGTCAGGTGCACTGCCAGCAGGACTGCAATGACAAGTCCAACGAACAGCATCACGGCGTCGGCATGCAGCCACGCGATCGTGCGCGGGTCGAACCCGAAGCGCGGTGTGCTGGCATCGCCCGAGTGGGGGCCCGACCCGGTGACCACCGTGCCGAGCACGAGGATGAATGCGCCAAGGGCAGCCGTGACCCATGCGGCTGACCGGATCTCGTTGCGCACCAACGCAACGGGGGCCTCGTCACTCTCGCTCACGCGGTACAGCAGGTAGGCCGACAGAGAGACCAGGACCATCGAGGCGAGGAAGTGAGCGGCCACGATCGCCGGGTTCAGGCCGGTCAGCACGCTGATGCCGCCGAGGACCGCCTGCAGCATGACGCCGACCAGTGGCAGGACCGAGACTCGAAGCAGCGCGCGACGACCGGGCGCCCAGCGCCAGACAGCCACGATCACCAGCAGCGCCGCGACGAAGACCACTCCGGTCAAGGACCGGTTGCCGAACTCGATGAGCTTGTGGAACCCCTGTGCCTGATGGGGAACCGGCGTGAACGATCCCGGGACGCATTGCGGCCACGTCGGGCAGCCGAGGCCCGAACCGGTCAGGCGCACGAGCCCGCCGGTGACAACGATGCCGATCTCGAGGATGAGGTTCACCAAAAGGACGCGGCGCAACCAGGGGTTTGTCGTTCCAGCAGGGGGCACGCCCCGAGGGTAGGTGTCGGGCCCGCTGGGGGTCCGCCCCGGGTTGGTCCTCGTCACGCTCTGAGGACGACGGCCAGGCCCTGACCGACGCCGATGCAGATCGCTGCGAGGCCCCAACCGCCACCGCGGCGATGCAGCTCGTGAGCCAATGACCCGATGATGCGGGCGCCGCTGCAACCCAGAGGGTGTCCCAGAGCAATCGCCCCACCGTTGACGTTGACGATCGACGGGTCGAGGTCGGGCCAGGACTTCAGGCAGGCCAGCGACTGCGAGGCGAATGCCTCGTTGAGCTCTACGACGTCCAGATCGCCCCAGCCGATCCCGGCGCGCGAGAGGGCGCGGTTGGCTGCCTCGACGGGGCCGATGCCGAAGACCTGCGGGTCGACGCCGGAGGCCGCCCGGGAGACGACTCGGGCCAGGGGATCCGGGCCACCGAGCGAGGCAAGCCCGGTGTCGTCGGCCAGGAACATCGCGGCGGCGCCGTCGTTCAACGGCGAGGCGTTGCCTGCGGTCACTGTGCCGTCGGGTCGAAATACCGGTTTGAGGTGGCTCAGCCCTTCCATCGAGGCGTCTGCCCGGATGCATTCGTCCCGGGTCAGGTCGGCGCCGGCGACGAGCGCGACCTCGTCGCCATACAGCCCCTTGTCCCAGGCCGCTGCAGCCTTCTGGTGGGACGAGAGGGCGAAGGCGTCCTGCTCCTCGCGGCTGATCGAGAACTGGTCGGCCATGATCTCGGCCCCCTCGCCGAGCGAGATCGTCCACCGGGCCGGCATCGCGGGGTTGACCATCCGCCAGCCGAGAGTCGTTGAGTACAAGGCCTCGTCACCCCTTGGGTACGCCGCAGTGGGTTTGGCCAGGACCCAGGGCGCACGGCTCATCGACTCGACCCCGCCGGCAACGATGACATGGGCGTCGCCCACCTCGATCGCTCGGGAGCCCTGGATCACCGCCTCCGTCCCGGAGCCACAGAGCCGGTTGACACTCGCCCCGGACACTGAGGTGGGCAGCCCTGCGAGCAGGCCGGCCATCCGCGCCACATTGCGGTTGTCCTCGCCCGCGCCGTTGGCGTTTCCGAGCAGGACATCGTCGATCTCGTTGGGGTCAAAGCCGTTTCCGGTATGGCGGGCCACCAGATCGCGGATGACGGTCGCGGCGAGGTCGTCGGGTCGAACCCCGGACAGCGCGCCCGCGTAACGACCGATGGGGGTCCGGACGGCGTCGACGATCCAGGCGTCACTCATGGCGGCAGGTTAGTCGCTCCAGCGGAAGGTTCGTGATGCCAGCGCCGTTGCCGCCGCGCCCCATACGACAAGAACCAGCAGCGGTATGACGGCTGGTCGCCCGTGGATGAAAGCCTCACGAAGTCCGTCCCCCAGCGCGCCGGAGGGAAGCAGCGCCGCGACATGGGAGAGGCCCGAGGGCATCTGGGTCCGCGGGACGATGACGCCACCAAGGCCAAGGAGTGCGATCCAGATCAGGTTGGCCAGCGCGAGCACGCCTTCGGCCCGCAAAGTGCCGGCCAGGAGCAGGGCAAGAGCGACGAACGTCCAGGTGCCGACGAGGGCGACGAGTGCGCCGGCAAGGAGTCCTATCCACTGTGGGTTCCAGCCGAGAGTCAGACCCAGGCCACCGATCACGATGCCCTGCAGACACTCGATCGTCAACACTGCCAAGGCTTTGGCCACGAGAAGTCCGTTGCGACCGAGCGGGCTCACGCCAAGCAGGCGAAGCACGCCATACCGTCGGTCGAAACCGGTGGAGATGGCCTGGCTGGTGAAGGCGGAAGAGATCACGGCGAGGGCGAGCACCCCCGGAACGGCCAGGTCGATGCGTCGACCCGGGCCCAACGAGGGGGAGTGGCTGAGGGCCAGGCCCACGAGAGCCATGGCCGGCAGGATGATGGCTACCAGGAGCTGCTCACCGTTGCGCATGAGGTTGCCGGTCTCGAAGCGGGCCTGCGCGAGGACCCGGGTGTGCGCCGGAGCGGCGGTGTTCATCGGATCTCCTCAGGCGTGAGGGCGAAGTAGAGGTCCTCGAGCGAACGCTCGGCGGTCAGCTCGGCGAGACCGCCCTGGGCGGCAACGCGCCCCCGGTTGACGATGACGATGTGGTCGGCCAGCCTCTGCGCCTCCTCGAATGAGTGCGTCGTGACGACGACCGCGCAGCCGGCGTCGCGGGTCTCGCGCACCAGATCCCAGACGTCGAGCCGGGCGTGAGGGTCCAGGCCCGCTGTCGGCTCGTCCAGGAAGGCGACCTCGGGCCTGCCCACAAGAGCGGCGGCGAGGGCGACACGCTGTCTCTGCCCTCCCGAGAGACGGCGGACGGTCGTACCGCTGAAGGCGCCGATCCCGAGCCGGTCCACGAGTGCGTCGACGTCGGCGGGGGACTGGTGGAAGGCAGCGAGGTGTCGCAGCAGCCGAACCGGTTTGGTGCTGTTGGGCAGTCCACCGTCCTGCAGCATGACTCCGACGCTGGCGCGGTGGTCTGGGCTGGCTTGCCAGGGATCGACGCCCAGGACCCGGACCTCGCCGGAGTCGGGGCGTTGCAGTCCCTCTGCGCATTCGATGGTCGTCGTCTTGCCTGCGCCGTTGGGTCCGAGTACGGCGGTCACCTGCCCATGGCGGGCACTCCACGTCATACCCGCAAGGGCGGTGGTTGCGCCAAATGCCTTGGCGAGATCACGCACAGTCACGGCCTCGGTCACGGGCGGAGTCTAGGACGTCCGGCTGCAATACTGGCTTCGTTACCGGGCGCCACGGTGACGCTACGGTGAAGTTAGGCAACCCTTACTAGAGTTTTCCGGTCGAATTAGGTCACAATGGTGTTGTGTTTATCGCCACAGACCGCATCTCCGCCCCCGCTGACGGGTCCAACCCCGGCCACGTCCTGGAGGCGCGCACCCGGGACCGGGTACGACAGACCATCTCCGAGCTGGGCCCGCTCACCGCAGCCGCCCTCGCCACCCGCCTGGGCCTGACTCCCGCCGCGGTCCGCCGACACCTCGACCATCTCGCCGAACAGGGCGCGATACAGGAGCATGAGCCCGCGCCCACCGGCGCACTCGGCCGCCGTCGTGGGCGTCCGGCCCGCGCATACATCCTGTCCGAAGCCGGGCACGACGGCATGGGCAGCGACTGCGACCACGTCGCCATCTCGGCACTGAGCTTTCTTGCGGACCACGCTGGCAAGGAAGCCGTGCACGAGTTCGCCCTCGAACGAAACCGCGAGCTCGAGCAGCGGTATGCCGTGAAGCTCGCCGACGCCGGTGAGGACGTCACCGCGCGTGCCGAGGCACTGTCGGCGGCACTGAGCGCCGACGGTTTTGCCGCATCCACCCGGCCCGTCGGTGCGGGCACGCCCCTCGCCGGTGTGCAGCTGTGCCAGGGACACTGCCCCGTCCAGCATGTGGCGGCCGAGTTCCCCCAGTTCTGTGACGCCGAGACCGACATGTTCTCGCGCCTGCTCGGAGTTCACGTCCAGCGTCTCGCGACCCTCGCCCACGGCGAGCACGTCTGCACCACGTTCATCCCCCTGAGTGCTGTTCCCGTCAAGGGCAAACAGGGCGTCAAAGCACTGGCAGGAACGACAACGTCTGATGAAAGGTCCCCCCGATGACCAGCACCGTTGAAGAGCTCAACCCAGGTCTGAAGGGCCTCGGCACCTACAAGTACGGCTGGTCCGACAGCGACGCTGCCGGCGTGTCAGCTCGCCGAGGCCTGAACGAGGAGGTCGTCCGCGACATCTCTGGCCGCAAGAACGAGCCCCAGTGGATGCTCGACCTGCGGCTGAAGGGTCTGAAGCTCTTCCGCAAGAAGCCCATGCCCAGCTGGGGTTCTGACCTGACCGGCATCGACTTCGAGAACATCAAGTACTTCGTGAAGTCCACCGAGAAGCAGGCCACCACATGGGATGAGCTGCCTGAGGACATCAGGAACACCTACGACCGTCTGGGCATCCCCGAGGCCGAGAAGCAGCGTCTTGTGGGCGGCGTGGCCGCCCAGTACGAGTCCGAGGTCGTCTACCACCAGATCCGCGAGGACCTGGCCGAGCAGGGTGTCATCTTCGTCGACACGGACACGGGCCTTCGTGAGCACGAGGACATCTTCCGCGAGTACTTCACCTCGGTGATCCCGGTCGGCGACAACAAGTTCGCCGCCCTCAACACCTCGGTGTGGTCCGGTGGATCCTTCATCTACGTCCCGCCGGGCGTCAGCGTCGACATCCCGCTGCAGGCCTACTTCCGGATCAACACCGAGAACATGGGTCAGTTCGAGCGGACCTTGATCATCGCCGACGAAGGCTCCTACGTGCACTACGTCGAGGGCTGCACCGCGCCCATCTACAAGTCGGACTCACTGCACTCGGCCGTCGTCGAGATCATCGTGAAGAAGAACGCCCGCGTTCGCTACACGACCATCCAGAACTGGTCCAACAACGTCTACAACCTCGTCACGAAGCGCGCGACCTGCGCCGAAGGCGCGACGATGGAGTGGATCGACGGCAACATCGGCTCCAAGGTGACCATGAAGTACCCGGCGGTCTACCTCCTGGGCGAGCACGCCAAGGGTGAGACGTTGTCGGTCGCCTTTGCCGGTGCGGGTCAGCACCAGGACGCCGGCGCCAAGATGGTGCACGCCGCCCCGAACACCCACTCCAGCATCATCTCCAAGTCGGTGGCCCGCGGCGGAGGCCGCACCTCCTACCGCGGTCTGGTTCAGATCATGGAGGGTGCCCACGGAAGCGCCTCCAACGTGCGATGTGACGCCTTGCTTGTCGACACGATCAGCCGCTCGGACACCTACCCGTACGTCGATGTCCGTGAGGACGACGTGAAGATGGGTCACGAGGCCACGGTCTCCAAGATCGGTGACGACCAGCTGTTCTACCTCATGTCCCGAGGCATGACGGAGCAAGAGGCCATGGCCATGATCGTGCGCGGGTTCATCGAGCCAATCGCCCGCGAGCTGCCCATGGAGTACGCCCTCGAGCTCAACAGACTGATCGAGCTTCAAATGGAAGGTGCGGTCGGTTGATGACCCCCACCCAGGAGACTGCTATCCAACGCCCCGGCTCGCAGGCCCATACGGACTCCGCGGCGGCCTTCGTGCCCGACCAGTCGCGCGCAGAACGCAGGACCTCGTATGACGTGGCGGACTTCCCTGTCCCCGGTGGACGTGAGGAGGACTGGCGCTTCACGCCGGTGGACCGCCTCGGCGGCCTCTTCCAGGTCGAACCGACCGACGACTCCAGGCTCACGCTGGACATCTCCGCGCCCTCGGGTGTCGAGATCGGCCAGGCCAAGGCCGGGGATGCCGTTTTCGGCTCCGTCCTGCGTCCGTCCGACCGCGCGTCCGCCGCTGCGTGGGCCGGCGCCGAGAAGGCAACGCTGGTGACCATCGCGAACGAGGCCGAGCTCGGTGAGCCGGTGCGCATCACGATCACGGGCAGGTCCGCTCAGGGCGCGCGTCCGCCCCGGATCAATGACCACCTGATCATCGACGCAGGCCAGTTCTCCAAGGCCACGGTGGTGCTGACCCACAGGGGCTCCGCCGAGTGCGCTGCGAACGTCGAGCTGCGCGTGGGTGACGGTGCAGACCTCACGTTCGTGACTGTGCAGGAATGGGACGACGACGCGATCCACCTGGCCCAGAACGACGCCCTCGTCGGTCGCGACGCCAAGCTCAGGCACATCACCGTCACCTTGGGGGGCGAGATCGTGCGGGTGTGCACCAACGTGCGCTACTCCGGCCCTGGTGGCTCCGCCGAGGCGATCGGTGTCTACTTCGCCGATGCAGGTCAGCACCAGGAGCACCGACTCTTCGTCGACCACGAGACGCCCCACTGCATCTCGAACGTCGAGTACAAGGGCGCCCTCCAGGGGGACTCCGCACACACCGTGTGGATCGGCGATGTGCTCATCCGTGCGTCTGCCGAGGGGACGAACACCTATGAGCTGAACCGCAACCTCATCCTCACCGACGGGGCCAGGGCTGACTCCGTGCCGAACCTCGAGATCGAGACCGGCGAGATCGTCCGCGCCGGGCACGCCTCGGCTACCGGTCGTTTCGACGACGAGCAGCTCTTCTACCTCGAGTCGCGGGGCATCACCCAGGACGAGGCGCGGCGCCTTGTCGTTCGTGGCTTCTTCGCGGACATCGTCAAGAGGATCGGGGTCACCGAGGTCGAGGACCACCTGATGGCCGCGATCGACACAGAGCTCTCCCTGTCGATGGGTCGACCGACGTTGATGGAGTCCGCGTGAACCCAGAAGGAACGACGACCGTGACAGCCGGCGTGGCCGGCGACGTGACAGAGAACGCGACGGCGGGGGCCGATGGCTTTCTGCGTGTCTGCGCCGTCGACGACCTGCCTGTTGTCGGTGCCGTGCAGGCGGAGGTTGACGGCAAGCTGGTCGCGATCGTGCGCGACAGCGCGGGTGACATCCACGCCATCGATGACACCTGCAGCCACGCCAACGTCTCCTTGTCCGAGGGCGATGTCGAGGACACGGCAATCGAGTGCTGGCTCCACGGCTCGCGTTTCGACCTCCGCTCAGGCAAGCCCATCGGCCTCCCGGCCACCACCCCCATTGCTGTATATCCCGTGAAGATCGACGGTGGCGACGTGTTCGTCTCCGTGACGAAGGAGAACTGAAAACCCATGGCAACACTGGAAATTCACGACCTGCACGTCACGGTCAACACCGAGAATGGCGTCAAGGAGATCCTGCGAGGCGTCGACCTGACGGTGAAGGCGGGGGAGACGCACGCCATCATGGGGCCCAACGGCTCTGGCAAGTCGACTTTGGCCTACAGCATCGCCGGCCACCCGAAGTACACCGTCACCGGTGGCACGATCACCCTGGACGGCAAGGACGTCCTGGCCATGAAGGTTGACGAGCGTGCCCGAGCCGGGTTGTTCCTGGCGATGCAGTACCCGATCGAGGTCCCGGGCGTCACGGTGTCCAACTTCCTGCGTACCGCCAAGACGGCGATCGACGGCGAGGCTCCCAAGCTGCGGACCTGGGTGAAGGACATGAAGGCGGCCATGACCGAGCTGCGGATGGACCCGGCATTTGCCGAACGCAACGTCAACGAGGGTTTCTCCGGTGGCGAGAAGAAGCGTCACGAGATCCTCCAGATGGAGCTGCTGCACCCGAAGATCGCCATCCTGGACGAGACCGACTCCGGGCTCGACGTCGACGCGCTCAAGGTCGTCTCCGAGGGTGTCAACCGGGTTTCGGTCGGCGGTGACGTCGGTGTCCTGCTGATCACGCACTACACCCGGATCCTGCGCTACATCCACCCGGACTTCGTCCACGTCTTCATCGACGGCAGGATTGCCGAGGCGGGTGGGCCCGAGCTCGCCGACCGCCTCGAGGACGAGGGCTATGACCGGTTCCTCAAGGTCGAGGTTTGAGGCTCGGGACCGACACCATGACCGAAGTCACCCTGGTAGGGGCATTCACGGCGCAGGAGTCGGCCGCTATCCGCGCCGACTTCGCGATCCTGTCGCGCACCGTGCGCGGCGGGAAACCGCTGGTGTATCTCGATTCCGGGGCTACGTCGCACAAACCGCGTCAGGTGCTCGATGCCGAGCGCGCGTTCTATGAGCACCACAACTCCGCGGTCCATCGCGGCGCTCATCAGCTGGCCGAGGAGGCCACCGACGCCTTTGAGTCGGCGCGCGAGACAGTTGCCCGTTTCATCGGTGCACCGGCTCGTGAGGTCGTGTTCACCAAGAACGCCACCGAGGGCCTGAACCTCGTCGCCTATGCCTTCAGCAATGCGGCGGCCGCGGGAGCCATGGATGGCGTCGACCCGGCACTCGCTGCCAGGTTTGCGCTTGGATCTGGCGACGAGATCGTCATCACCGAGATGGAGCATCACGCCAATCTCGTTCCGTGGCAGGAGCTCGCCCGGCGCACGGGCGCCACTTTGCGCTGGATCGGTCTCACCGACGACGGCCGCCTCAACCTCGCCGACCTGGACACAGTCATCACCGATCGCACCAAGATCGTTGCCTTCACGCATGTGTCCAACGTCCTGGGCACGATCAATCCCGTTGCTGCCATTGTGGAGCGGGCTCGGCAGGTCGGTGCCATGACTGTCCTGGACGCCTGTCAGTCGGTGCCTCACCTAGCCGTTGACGTGGTCGATCTGGGTGTTGACTTCCTGGCCTTCAGCGGTCACAAGATGCTCGGCCCCATGGGCGTCGGCGTCCTCTGGGGCCGATATGACCTTCTGGCGGCCATGCCCCCCTTCCTCACCGGGGGCTCGATGATCGAGGTCGTCCGGATGGAGGGATCGACGTACGCCGCGCCGCCGCAGCGTTTCGAGGCAGGTGTCCCGATGGCGGCCCAGGCTGTGGGGCTGGCCGCAGCATGCGACTATCTCACCGCCCTCGGTATGCCGCGGGTGAGCGCCCATGAGCATGCGCTGACCGACGCGCTGCTCGCCGGTCTGGCCCAACGTCCCTGGGTCCGCGTTGTTGGACCCACCGACGGTCAGGATCATTCAGGGGCGGTCGCCTTCGTCGTCGACGGGGTTCACCCCCATGATGTGGGCCAGATCCTGGACGACGCCGGAGTCGCTGTCCGGGTCGGTCACCACTGCGCCTGGCCACTGCATCGGCGGATGAAGGTGACGGCTACGACGCGAGCCAGCTTTGCGCCATACAACACGGTTTCAGAGGTCGAGGCGCTGCTGACGGCTCTCGACCGGGTGCCAGCGGTGTTCGGGGTGGCGATCTGATGAACCTTTATCAGGAGATCATCCTGGATCACTCGAAGCGGCCGCATCACGCGGGCCTGCGTGAGCCGTTCGATGCCCAGGTGCACCACATCAACCCGACCTGTGGTGACGAGATCACCTTGCGGGTCCGGCTGAGGGGTGAGGGCCTTTCGGCCGTGGTTGTCGACCTGTCATACGACGCGCTCGGCTGCGCCATCTCGACCGCGGCGACCTCGGTCCTGGCCGACGAGGTCACCGGTCACAGTGTCGAGCAGGCGTTGACCACGTTGTCAGCCATGCGCAGAATGCTGATGAGCAAGGGCACTGATACCGGTGACGAGGACGAGATCGGCGACGGCGTCGCGTTCGCCGGTGTCTCGAAGTACCCAGCCCGGGTGAAGTGTGCGCTGCTGGGCTGGAGCGCATTCACGGATGCGCTTGCGCAGGCGGGCGTCGATATCAGCGCAACTTTCACGAGCAACCCCATCGCGAGCCACACCATGGAGATCTCATGACTGACACCAAGACCGATCAGACCAACGCTACTGATCACACCACCGCCGTCGCTGAAACCAACGTGACTGATCACACCAGCCTTGCCGATCACTCCACCGCCGCAGCCTCGGGCCCGACTCCGCCCGACGTGGCCGACATCGAGGAAGCCTTGCGCGACGTCGTTGACCCGGAGCTCGGGATCAACGTCGTAGATCTGGGCCTGATCTACGGCCTGACCGTCGACCAGCACTCGCATGTCATCATCGACATGACGCTGACCAGTGCCGCCTGTCCCCTGACCGACGTCATCGAGGACCAGGTTGCTGAGGCCCTAGGAGACCTGGTGACCAGCCACCGGATCAACTGGGTCTGGATGCCGCCGTGGGGCCCGGACAAGATCACCGACGACGGCCGCGAGCAGCTGCGGGCACTCGGCTTCAACGTGTGAGCCAAGAGGCACCAAACCGGCGCGTCGAAGTCGACCCAGAGCGGATCGTGCTGTGGGTCAATCGTTTTGCCGAACGTCATGGTGGGCTGACCTGGACGTCTCTGGAGGCTTCGGTTGTCCTGACGGCAGCCGATGGAGCCGTCGCGGCTCTGGAACCCTTCGCGGCGGGCGCATCGATCCGGCCCGTGGCGGTCGATGAGCTGGCCGGTTGGGCGGTCGCGCCGACTCGTCTGGCGCTGATCCTGGTTCGGCGCGGTGGTTACGCGGTGGGAGTCGGTCAGGGGACGAAGATCATCGCCCACAAGGTCGGTACGCGCTACGTGCAGTCCCGGACCGCCGCAGGCGGATGGTCCCAGCAACGCTTCGCTCGGCGTCGGCACAACCAGGCGGATGCGTTGGTCGGTTCCGTCATCGAGCACACGTTGCGAATCGTGCTGGCCGCACCCACCGAGGCCCTCGTCGTGGGCGGGGACAAGGCCCTCGTTCGCGACGTCCTGGTCGACGCCCGGCTGTCACGGCTGGCGGAGCTGCCGCGCCGGGAGCTGTTCGACCTGCCTGACCCGAAGCTGGTCGTTCTCGAGCAGGCCCTGCGCCGCGGCCGAGCCGTGCGCATCAACCTCGCGGAACCAGGTATGAGCCTCATCAAGCCGTGACGCGTCTTCAAACCCCAGGTTCGCCGCCGTGGGTTCGGTTGGTGCGTAATGGGATTGGTGTGATGCTGGGTTTGTGTTAGAACAGGGCCAGAAGAACGGCGTCTCGGCTTGAAGAACCGCGGCGTGACGGATGTGTTCCTCCACGCTGCCGGCCCACGTCTGGCCGCCACGATGGGTCAGGCCCGCGCTGACGCGTTCGTGGACCTGATCTTGGCCCATGCCTGCGTGAGCACGGTGGTTGATCTGGCGTTGCCGGCCGGGTTCGCCACCGCCGGTGCGGCCCGGCCCGGTGCGGTGGTCAGGGTGCTGGCCGGGTTGCCGGCTGTGGGGGTTCTGGACCAGCGGGCCGGGACCCTGACGTCGGCGAGGATCGAGCGATCCTGGCCGACCCCGATACGGTGTTCCGCCGACTGGTCATCGACCCCGACACCGGGTGGCTTGTTGACGCCGGCGCCAGCACCTACCACCCGGGCCGGCATCTGGCCCGGATGGTGCGTAAGAGGGATCTGCACTGCCGCTTTCCTGGTTGTGCGACGCCGGCCCGGTTCTGTGACCTGGACCATGTGATCCCCTTCCCGCTGGGACGCACGGTTCTGGCCAACCTGGCC
>DATCQG010000063.1:0-10657 GCA_036569625.1 Dermatophilaceae bacterium
CGACACCAGCGACCGCACCCGTCAAGGCGAGCGGCAGGGCCACGAACGCTGACAGGTGGGGCAGGAGTGTGCCATCCCAGACGAGGCTTTCCGCGCCGCAGAGGAACGCGGGCAACGAGACGAAGATGACGATCCATCGAGCAAGAGCATGGAAGGTCCCCCAGGCCGCTGCAGCCAACAGGGCCAGTGAACCGACGATGATCATGGTGGTACCCGTCCGTGCCCTAGCCAGTGCCTCGCCTGTTGGTTCAAAGTAGAACGTGCGATCCAGGCCCAGGGCGATGGCAACGAGGCTGGCAATGATCAGGGCAAGCCAGGGAAGGCGCCACAGGGCGTGCGCCGACGTCCATGGCACCGGCTTTGCCTCTGCGCCGGGGCCGGAACGTGAGGGGTGCCTCGTGAATGCTGCCATCCACCATCTTGACCTGTAGTCCTCCCCATCTGGTGGAAGGACACGTTTCACGCCCAGGGGCCAAAAGACCCGATCTGCCAACCCAACCGAGCGGCATGCCACCTCGCGCAAGGTGTGGCGACCGCGGATGTCAACTGCGCGCGATACAACCTGCCTCCTGCCGAGTAGCCTTGCCCGCGTGAACCAGATCGAGATCGGGCGGGGCAAACGGGGCCGCCGGGCCTATTCCTTCGACGACATCGCGGTGGTGCCATCGCGGCGCACCCGTGACCCCGAGGAGGTCTCGGTCTCGTGGCAGATCGACGCCTACCAGTTCGCCCTCCCGGTGATTGCCGCGCCGATGGACTCGGTGATGTCCCCTGAGAGCGCCATCGCGTTCGGCAAGCTCGGAGGCCTGCCGGTGCTCGACCTCGAAGGTCTGTGGACGCGGTATGACGACCCGACCTTCCTGCTGGCCGAGATCGCCTCGCTGGACGCTGCCTCTGCAACCTCCCGGCTGCAGCAGATCTACGCGGAGCCGATCAAGCCCGAGCTGATCACGGAGCGGCTTCGCCAGGTGCGCGAGGCGGGCATCACCGTGGCGGGCGCGCTCTCGCCGCAGCGCACCCAGGAGTACTGGAAGATCGTCGTGGACGCCGGCTGCGACCTGTTCGTCATCCGAGGGACGACGGTGTCGGCCGAGCATGTCTCGAGCCGGGCCGAGCCGTTGAACCTCAAGCGCTTCATCTACGAGCTCGACGTTCCCGTCATCGTCGGCGGCGCGTCGTCCTACACGGCCTCGTTGCACCTCATGCGTACCGGTGCGGCCGGCGTACTCGTCGGGTTCGGCGGTGGTGCCGCCCACACGACTCGGCTCACGCTGGGCATCCACGCGCCGATGGCTTCCGCGATCGCCGATGTCGCGGCCGCCCGGCGCGACTACATGGATGAGTCCGGTGGCCGGTACGTTCACGTCATCGCCGACGGCGGCATGGGCCGCAGCGGTGACATCGTCAAGGCCATCGCCTGTGGCGCCGACGCGGTGATGCTGGGTGCCGCGCTCGCGCGTGCGACTGACGCACCGGGTCGCGGGTTCCACTGGGGATCCGAGGCCCACCATGCGCTCCTGCCCCGCGGCGAGCGGGTCGAGGTCGGGGCACTGGCACCGCTCGAGGAGATCCTCATGGGTCCGGGCCGGACGGCGGACGGCACGACGAACCTCATCGGCGCGTTGCGGCACGCCATGGCCACGACGGGCTACTCCGACCTCAAGGAGTTCCAGCGGGTCGAGGTCGTCGTAGCCCCATACCACGCAAGCTGAAGACTCGACGGATGCGACCCACAGCCGCCGCGGCCCTCTCGCCACAGGGCCGCGCCCTGGCCCTCGCCGCGATGCAGGAGGAGGAGCTCGACCTCGTCATCGTCGGGGGCGGCGTCGTCGGCGCAGGAGCTGCCCTGGACGCCGTGACCCGCGGTTTGTCGGTCGGGATCGTCGAGGCGCGCGACTGGGCCTCCGGCACGTCGAGTCGCTCCAGCAAGCTGATCCATGGGGGTCTGCGCTATCTGGAGATGCTCGACTTCAGGCTGGTCCGCGAGGCGCTCAAGGAGCGTGGCCTGCTGCTCCAACGCCTCGCGCCGCACCTCGTGCGTCCCGTTCAGTTCCTCTACCCGCTGACCCACCGCGGCTGGGAGCGGCCGTACGTCGGGGTCGGACTCGCGCTGTACGACGCGCTCGCGGCCGCCTCCAGCACCGCGAGCGGCGTGCCCCGTCACAAGCACCTCACCAAGCGTCACGCGCTGCGGCTGGTGCCCAGCATACGCAAGGACGCACTGGTCGGCGCTGTCTAGTACTACGACGCACAGGTGGACGACGCGCGTCATACGATGTTCCTGGTCCGCACGGCGGCGGAATACGGCGCGCTGGCCGCAAACCGTTCTCGTGTCACGGGATTCATCCGCCAAGGTGAGCGCGTGACTGGTGTGAGGGTCCGCGATCTCGAGTCGGGTCAGGACATCGAGATCCGGGCCAAGCAGGTGCTCAATGCCACCGGAGTATGGACCGACGAGACCCAGTCGCTGGTGGGCGAACGCGGGCAGTTCCGGATCCGCGCCAGCAAGGGCATCCACCTGGTCGTGCCGCGCGACCGGATCCAGTCCCAGAGTGGTCTGATCCTGCGCACCAAGACGTCCGTGCTCTTCGTCGTACCGTGGGGTCGGCACTGGATCATCGGCACGACAGACACGGACTGGTCGCTGGACAAGGCACATCCTGCGGCGAGTAGTCGGGACATCGACTACATTCTGGATCACGTCAATCACGTTCTCGTTACACCACTTTCGCGCGAGGACGTCGAAGGCGTCTATGCAGGGCTGCGACCGCTGCTGGCCGGTGAGAGCGAGACGACCTCTGCGTTGTCCCGCGAGCACGTCGTTGGGCACCCCACTCCGGGCCTGGTCGTCGTGGCGGGCGGCAAGTACACGACGTACCGCATCATGGCCGCCGATGCGGTTGACGAGGTCGCCCGAGGTATCGATGGTCGGGTGCCGCCATCGTGCACGGAACGGATCCCCCTGCTCGGCGCTGAAGGCTATGACGCCGCCTGGAACGCCCGTCATCGCACTGCGACCCGTTACGCCATCCACGTGGCGCGGGTCGAGCACCTTCTCCAGCGGTACGGCTCCCTGGCCACCGAGGTTCTGGACCTATGCACTGTGAATCCTGCTCTGGCTGAAGGCCTTTCGGGCGCCGATGACTATCTTGGCGCCGAGGTCGTCTATGCGGTTAGCCATGAAGGCGCCCGCCATCTGGATGACGTGCTGACCCGTCGCACCCGGATCTCGATCGAGACATGGGACCGCGGGGTGTCGGCCGCGAGTCCCGCTGCATCGCTGATGGCTCCGATCCTCGGCTGGAGCGACGAGCAGCAGCGCAAGGAGGTCGAGCACTACCTCGCCCGGGTCGAGGCCGAACGGGCTTCCCAGCAGCAGCCGGACGACGAGACCGCTGACAGCGCGCGCATGGGTGCACCAGAGATCGTCCCGCTGGCCTGAGCTCCACATCCAAGAGGCACTGGGCTCATCACAGCAATTTCACGCCTGATCCACGCGTCGGTCGAGGTTCCCACAACAGCAATTGCTACCGACCGGTAGCAAACGGGGGCTCTGGCACCTTAATGTGAGAGCCATGACCCCGGACCTGCTCGCCGATCCCGAAACCGACCGCACGGCAACGTATGCAGTCGACCCCGGGCTCGCCCGCCGCCTCACCGCACGAGTCGTGTGTGCGCCCCGGCCGGCGAGGATTCTGACCCACACACCCATGAGCGGCGCACCCCTCGCGTCGTTGCCGCAGTCGACCCCGGCGGACGTCAAGGTGGCCTACGCAGCTGCTCGAGCCGCTCAACGTTCGTGGTTCCGGATGTCGATGCCGCAGCGCGCCGGGATCTTCCTTCGTTTCCACGACCTCGTGCTTCTGCAACAGGTCCAGCTGCTCGACCTGATCCAGCTGGAGTCGGGCAAGGCTCGGGTGCACGGCTTCGAAGAGGTGGCGGACACGGCGATCGTGAGCCGTCACTATGCGCGTCGTGCGGCGCGATATCTGCGTCCACGCCGCCGCCAGGGGGCCTTCCCGCTGCTCAGCCAGGCGGTCGAGCTGCGCCATCCCAAGGGAGTCGTTGGCATCGTCGCCCCATGGAACTACCCGCTGTCGATGTCGATCACTGATGCGATTCCGGCGCTCCTGGCCGGCAACGCCGTGGTGCTCCGGCCGGACAACCAGAGTGCCCTCACGGCTCTGGCGGCGGTGTCCCTTCTCGAGGAAGCCGGGCTTCCCGAGGGTGTGTTGCAGGTCGTTCTGGGCGACGGCGCGACGATCGGCAGCGCTGTCTTCGAGCTCGCGGACTACGTCTGCTTCACCGGGTCGACCGCGACCGGGCGTTCGGTGGCACAGAACGCTGCCGGCCGTCTTGTCGGCGCCTCCCTCGAGCTCGGGGGCAAGAACGCCATGTACGTCGCCGGGGACGCGAACATCGCCAAGGCCGTCCGAGGGGCAGTACGGGCCTGCTTCTCGTCGGCAGGCCAGCTCTGCGTATCGGTCGAGCGGCTGTACCTGCACGAGAGCATCGCTGACGAGTTCCTGGACGCGTTCGTGAACGCGGTCGGGGCGCTGCGGCTGTCTCCCGACCTGACCTTCGACGCCGATATGGGCTCGCTCGCGTCGGCCGCCCAGCTCGAACGGGTCAGCGCGCATGTTGAGGACGCCCGGTCAAAGGGGGCCCAGGTTCTGGCAGGTGGTCGTGCCCGACCCGAGATCGGACCGTACTTCTATGAGCCGACCATCCTTGCCGGGGTCACGGCCGCCATGGCCTGCCGCGACGACGAGACCTTCGGCCCGGTCGTCTCGGTCACCCGGGTGAGCAGCGACGAAGAGGCGGTCCGGCTGGCCAACGACAGCGACTACGGCCTCAACGCCTCGGTATGGACCCGCGACGTGGCCCGCGGCCGGCGGATCGCCAGGTCGATCAAGGCTGGCACGGTCAACATCAACGACGGCTATGCCGCGGCGTGGGGAAGCGTGGGAGCTCCGATGGGAGGCATGAAGAGCTCCGGCCTCTCGCGGCGCCACGGCATCGAAGGCATTACGAAGTTCACCGAGTCCCAGAACGTCACGGCCCAGCACGTCCTGGGTTTCGCGGCACCCTTCGGGCTGTCCGACGAACGGTGGGCCACAACGCTCACTGTGGCGCTTCGCGCCATGAAACGAATGGGAGTGCGGTGACGGTTCAAAGCAGCACCCATGACTACGACGTGCTCGTGGTCGGCTCCGGGTTCGGTGGTTCGGTCACGGCGCTACGGCTGGCCGAGAAGGGCTATCGCGTCCACATCATCGAGTCCGGGCGCCGGTTCGCCGATGAGGACTTCGCCAAGACGTCGTGGGACCTGCGCCGTTACCTGTGGGCCCCGCGCCTGAAATGCTTTGGCGTACAACGGATCCACCGCTTGCCCGACGTCATGATCCTCGCGGGCGCAGGGGTGGGCGGCGGCAGCCTCAACTACGCCAACACCCTCTACGTCCCGCCTGCTGCGTTCTTCCAGGACCCGCAATGGGCGGACATCGCCGACTGGCAGGCCGAGCTATCGCCGCATTATGAGACGGCGTCCCGGATGCTGGGCGTGGTCACCAACCCGTGCGACGGTCCTGTGGAGCAGATCATGCGCCAGACCGCCGATGACCTCGGGGTCGGCGACACCTTCCGCAAGACCCCCGTCGGCGTCTTCTTCGGTAAGCCCGGCGAGCGGGTCGCGGACCCGTACTTCGGCGGCGCCGGTCCTGATCGAACCGGTTGCACCGAGTGCGGCAACTGCATGGTCGGCTGCCGCGTCGGCGCCAAGAACACTCTGGTCAAGAACTATCTCGCCCTCGCCGAACGCCTCGGTGTCACGATCCAGCCACTGCGCACCGTCGTCGCTGTCGAACCGATCGACGACGGACATCGCGAGGCCGGATACCGCGTGACGACCGAGGCAACCGGGGCCTGGGTTCGCAAGGGCCGGCATACGGTCACGGCGTCGCAAGTGGTGTTCGCGGCAGGCGCGTGGGGGACGCAGCGACTGCTGCAGCGCATGTCGTATGACGGACGGCTTCGTGATCTCTCACCCCGTCTCGGTGAGCTCACCCGGACCAACTCCGAGGCGCTGGGTGGTGCAGTGACGACTCGAGTCCCGCGCGACGTCAACCTGACCAAAGGTGTGGCGATCACCTCGTCGTTCCATGTCGACCACGAGACCCACGTCGAGAACGTGAGGTACGGCAAAGGGTCCAACGCGATGGGGCTGCTGGCCACCATTCTGGTCGAGGGTGGGGGGTCTGTGCCGCGGCCGTTGCGCTTCGTGGCCGAGTCAGCCCGGCACCCTTTGATCTTCCTTCGCTCGCTCTCGGTCCGGCGCTGGAGCGAGCGCACAGTCATCGCCTTGGTCATGCAGTCCCGCGACAACTCACTCACTGTCTCGGCCAAGCGTCGTCGAAGTGGCGGGGTCGGTCTCACCTCCAAGCAGGGGCACGGCGAGCCAAACCCTACGTGGATCCCCAGTGGGCACAGGGCTATTCGTCAGCTGGCCGTCCGGTTGCAGGAGCGGACCGGCGTCCCGGCACCGCCAGCCGGCTCACTCAGCGAGATCGTGGATGTCCCGCTGACCGCCCACTTTCTCGGCGGTGCGGTCATCGGCAGCGACCCGACCACTGGCGTTGTCGACCCGTGGCACCGGGTCTGGAACTACCCGGGGCTGCACGTCGTCGACGGGGCGGCGGTATCGGCCAACCCCGGCGTCAACCCGGCGCTGACCATCACGGCCCAGGCCGAGCGGGCCATGTCCTTCTGGCCCAACCGGGAAGGCGACGACCCGCGCCCGGCGCAGGGGGCGGCATACGAAAGTCTGACCGCGATCGCCCCGATGAGCGGCGGTCACTGAGCGGCGGTCAGTGACTGTGGGCAGGGCCCGGCGAAGTTACCTCGGGCTCCGGTTCGTCCCGCCACGAGCGCCACAGCGCGGCGTACGCGCCATTGGCGGCGACCAGCTCATCGTGCGTGCCGATCTCGCTGATGTTGCCGTCCTCCACAACGGCAACCCGGTCTGCGTCGTGGGCCGTGTGGAGGCGGTGGGCGATTGCGACAACTGTGCGCCCCTGGACGACGGCAGCCAGTGACCGTTCAAGGTGACGCGCAGCGCGCGGGTCCAGCAACGAGGTGGCTTCGTCCAGCACGAGGGTATGGGGGTCGGCCAGCACCAGCCGGGCCAGAGCCAGCTGCTGGGACTGCGCCTCGGTCAGGACGTGCCCCCCGCTGCCGACCATGGTTGCCATGCCATCGGGCAGCTCACCGACCCAGCCGCTCGCATCCACGGCGCGCAGTGCGGACCACAGGTCGTCGGGCGTTGCGGCGGGACGGGCCAGCAACAGGTTGTCCGCCATGGTCCCGACGAAGACGTGGTGCTCCTGCGTGACCAACGCCACCTCGCCCCGGAGCCGCTCGAGCTCGAGGTCGACGAGACGCACGCCCCCGATCTCGACCCGCCCTGTTCGCGGACCGTCGATGCCCGCGAGCAGCCGCCCCAGCGTGGACTTTCCGGCACCAGAGGGACCCACGATGGCCAGACGTTCGCCGGGCCTCAGCTCCAGGGAGACGCCGTTGAGAACGTCGCGGCCTGCGCGATAGGAGTAGCGCACATCCTCGACCCCGATGTCACGGCCCCTGGGCGACGCACCTGTGGAGGAGCGGTCTGGCGGCACGTCTGCGATCCCGATGACCCGGGCCAGGGACGTTGCCCCAACCTGGATCTCGTCGAGCCAGCTCAGCAGCTCATCCAGGGGGCCGGTCATCTGCTGGACATAGAGGACCACCGCGGTGACAGTGCCAACTGTGGTGTGACCGCCGGCGACCAGCCAGCCGCCCCACACCAGCGTGGCCGCGACGGGCAGCAGGTAGGCGAACTCGACCTGGGGGAACCAGATCATCCGCAGCCGCAGGGTGTAGATCTCGGCGTCGAAGCACCCGGCGATGGCCTCGTTGATGCGCTGTCGGCGACGTGAGCGAAGCCCCAGGGCATCCACCGTGCGTGCGCCATCGACGGTCTCGGTGATGACGCCGTTGGCCACGGCATACGTCGCGCGCTCGCGCAGGTAGCCGGCGGGAGCCAGCCGCAGATACCACCGGGTCGAGAGCCACATGATCGGCACCCCGATGACGATCGGCACGGCCACCAGCGGTCCGGCCACGAGTGCGGCCACCACGGTGAGCACGGTGGTCACCACGGCGACGAACAGGGAGGGGATGCCGAACCGCACGACCTGGGACAGCGCCTCGACGTCGTTGGTCGTCCGCGCCAGCAGATCGCCGGTGCCGGCCCGCTCGACGGTGGACAGGGGCAGCGCGGTGACCCGCGAGATGAACTGCTCGCGCAGCTCGGCGAACACGCTCTCACCCATGATGAAGGACGCACGGCGTGCGGCCCACATGAGCACGGTCTGCAGCAGGACGGATGCCGCCAGCCAGATGGCGAGCGTGTCGATGTGCGACGCCGTGGTGCCGTGGGTGACGCCGTCGACGAGCTGGCCGACCAGCCGGGGAGCGATCAGCGCGGCCAGTGCAGCGAGGGCATGCAGCCCGATCACGGTGAGCATCGTGGAGCGGTGCTCTCGCAGGAGTCCGCGCGCGTGAAGTCGCACCGACGCCATGTCGGCGATCGGCAGCACGCGGGTGACCGGCTCAGTGGTCAGCGCCATCAGGGCACCTCTCCCCGGATGACCGTGTCCTTGTATGCCGTACTGGTCGCCATCAGCTCCCTGTGCGTGCCCCGGGCAGCAGCCTTACCGTCGGTCAGCAGGATCACGGCGTCGGCCTGGTCGAGCAGCAGCGGGCTGGCGGTCATCACAACGGTGGTGCGCCCGGCGCGTGCGTCTGCGAGACGAGCGGCGATCCGCGCCTCGGTGTGGGCGTCGACGGAGCTGGTTGGCTCGACCAGGACCAACGTCTCGGCGTCCGTCAACAGGGCGCGCGTGAGCGCCAGGCGTTGGCGCTGACCGCCCGAGAAGGACCGTCCGCGTTCCTCGACGTCGCTGTCCAGACCGCAGGGCAGGGCCTCCATGACGTCCTCACCACCGGCGACTGCCAGTGCCGACAGGATCGTGGCATCGTCGTGGGTGCCGTGCGGGTCCAGCTCTTCGCGCAGGGAACCGGTGAACAGTCGGGGGTCGATCTCACTGACGACGATCCGTCGACGAACCGTGGCCAGGGGCAGGTCGGCGATGGCCACACCGTCCATGCGCACGGCGGTGCGGGTCCGCCCGAACCGGCCGAGGCGGTCGGCCAGGGCGCTTGACTCCTCAGGCCGGGCCGAGACGATGGCGGTCAGCTCGCCGGGTCTGATCGTGACGTTGCTGGCGGGGTCGGTCAGGGGTACCCCGATAGCTGGCTCGACCGGGTGGTCAGCGTCATCTCGGGAGGCGTCGGTGATGCTCGCGGCGTCTCTGGTGTCCGGGTCGGTCGACAGCACCCTGATGATCTTGCGGGCCGCGATGTGGGCCCGGGTGGCCCGATCGGCGAACTCGGTCGCGGTGCGCAGTGGCATGACCAGGAACGCGGCGTAGCCATAGAACTGGACCAGGTCGCCCGGCGTGATCGTCCCCGCCAGCGCGAACCGTGCGCCGAGCCAGGTCACGAGGACCACGAACACACCCGGCAGGAAGACCTGTGCGGCGTCGAGGCCGGCCTGGACGCCGGCGACGTGCACCCCCACCATCCGGACCCGCTGCGACTGCTCCTGGTATCGACGGAGGAACGCCTGTTCGCCGCCGATGCCCCGCAGCACGCGCAGACCGGCGACCGTGTCGGCGCCCAGCGTGGTCAGCTTTCCGGACTGCTCCCGCTGCTCGGCCTGGCGCTTCTGCAAGGGACGCAGGATGAGCGAGAGGGACGAGACCAGGACCGGAACGCCGATCAGGACCACGAGACCCAAAGGCCGGGACTTGCTGAGCAGGATGACGGCCACGACGACGTAGCTCGCGATCGCGCCCGCGAAACGTGCGGACACGTCATACAAACCACCCAGGCGCATGGCGTCCGAGGCGACCGTCGCGACTACCTCGCCGGTGGGCATTCGGCGGGGAAGCGCCTCGCCGGTGTCGGCCGCCTTGTAGCCGATCAGCTGCATGCACCGGAAGGAGGCGCGCAGCCAGTTCTCGACGGCGAACCGGTGGCGCATCATGCCTGCGAGTGCACTGAGGGCGCCCAGTGCGACCAGCACCCCGCCCCAGATCATCAGCGCCCGGGGGTTGTTGGCGATGATGCCGAGGTCGATCGCCTTGCCGACGGCTGCGGGGAAGAGCGCCTGGCTGACCATCCAGACGACACCGAAGAACACGCCGCCCAAGAGGATTCGCCACTGACCCCGCGCAACCCAGCGCAGGAACCGCAGTGGGGTGCGCAGGTCAGGGGTGCCGGGATCCGGATAGGGCAGTCTTTGCATCGCATCTCTCACGGTATGGGTGAGGCCGGTTCGAACCAAACGATTAACGGCCGGGATGGCGATGGCGGAGGGTCGGCTTCGGTGAAATAGCCTGAGCCCGTGCTGCGGACCGCTGTGAAACCCCGATGGCTCGGGCTGTTCGCGGTGGTCCTTGTCGTCATGGTCAGCTTCACGATGCTCGGACTCTGGCAGCTCAGCGTCGCTCGCGACCGGGGCCGGGCCGAGCAGGTCGGTTCGGTGCCGACG
>DATCQG010000064.1:0-5273 GCA_036569625.1 Dermatophilaceae bacterium
CCGAACCCGGTCACGTCGGTGGCCGCTTCGACACCTGCCTCGAGAGCGTCTCGCGCGGCCGTGTCATTGAGCGCGACCATCGATGCCACCGCCTCTGGGAAGCTCTCGCCCGTCGCCTTGTGGCGGTTGTTCAGCATCCCCACGCCGAGCGGCTTCGTCAGGCTGATCGGCAGCCCGGGCCGTGCCGCGTCGATCCGCAGGATCCGCTCCGGATCGACCACGCCGGTCACCGCAAGCCCGTACTTCGGCTCGGGGTCGTCGATGCTGTGACCGCCCGCGATGGGCGCACCAGCAGCGAGTCCGACGTCGAGCCCGCCGCGCAGCACCTCTCGCAGGAGCTCCAACGGCAGCACGTCGCGGGGCCAGCCCACGAGGTTGATCGCGACGACAGGCCGGCCACCCATCGCATAGACATCGGAGAACGCGTTGGCCGCCGCGATCCGTCCCCAGTCGTAGGCGTCGTCGACGACGGGGGTGAAGAAGTCCGCGGTGCTGATCACCGCCAGCCCGTCCCGTACGCGGAAGACGGCGGCATCATCGCCGTGCTCGAGCCCCACGAGCAGGTCGGGCGACGTCACCGTCGTAAGGCCCGAGAGGATCTGCTCGAGCTCCCCTGGTGGGATCTTGCACGCGCATCCGCCGCCGTGGGCGAACTGCGTGAGCCGGTATGCCGTCGTGTCGATGCCGCTTGTGTCGATGCCGCTCATTGTCGGCATCGTAGACGCGTCTGGGCTAGCGTGTGCTGGATAGTCACATGGAGGCGTACAGGTGCCTGGTGGCCCTCCCGGTCTTCAAAACCGGTGTGACCCGGTATCCGGGTCAGGCGGGTTCGATTCCCGTCCGCCTCCGCCATCCTGACCGAAGCGTCCATCCGGCAGTGCCGGACCGGTGCTCATAGGATCGCGGGATGGGAGAGCTCACGACCGTCGGTATGCCGGATCCACGTCGCGTCGTGCCACGCACCGACACGGTGCTCGGCGACCCCCGGCTGGTTGATGCCGCAGTCCGCATGGGCACCACCACGGTCAAGGAGGCTGTCCGCAGGGCTCAGGAGCGCGCCCGCCAGGGCGAGATCGCACCGGACGCAGTTGCCGACGAGGCGGTGGCCGGGCTCCCCCGCGCCGCGACGTCGCTGCGACCGGTTCTCAACGCCACCGGGGTCGTGCTGCACACCAACATCGGTCGCGCCCCACTGTCGGCGTCGGCGATCGAGGCGATGGTGACGGCCGCGGCATACGTCGACGTGGAGTTCGATGTCGGAACCGGCGCGAGAGCCCGCAGAGGCCGCGGCACCCTGGACGCGCTGCGTGAAGCGGTGCCCACGGCCGGTGACGTGCTGGTGGTCAACAACGGCGCGGCCGCTCTCGTGCTCGCGACGACCGCCCTCGCGGCCGGGCGGGAGGTCGTCGTCAGCCGCGGTGAGATGGTCGAGATCGGTGACGGTTTCCGCCTGCCCGACCTGATCGCCTCGACGGGTGCTCGGCTCCGCGAGGTCGGCACCACCAACCGCACCTCGCTGGGCGACTACGCCGACGCGATCGGACCGGACACGGGCTGTGTCCTCAAGGTGCATCCGAGCAACTTCCGCGTCGAGGGCTTCACCTCCGCGGTGTCCGTCGCCGAGCTCGCCGGTCTCCCTGGTCTCGCTGTGCCGATCGTGGTCGACATCGGCAGCGGCCTCCTGGCGCCGGATCCGCTTCTGCCCCAAGAGCCTGATGCCGCAACGACTTTGACCGACGGTGCCGACCTCGTGACCTGTAGTGGAGACAAGCTGCTCGGCGGTCCCCAGGCAGGTCTGCTCCTTGGGCGCGCCGAGCTCATCGAGCTTCTCCGCCGCCATCCGCTGGCCCGATCGGTCCGCGTGGACAAGCTCACCATCGCGGCGCTCGAGGCCACCCTCCGCGGCCCGGCCACCCCGACCAGCCGGGCCCTGCACGCCGACCCGGCCCGGCTCCGCGCCCGCTGCGATCACCTGTGCGCCGAGATCCTCCTGGACGCCAAGCATGCGGCCTTGCTCGTGCCCGCGGTCGTGCCATCTCCCGGAGCCGTCGGTGGCGGCAGTGCCCCCGGACTGGAGCTGCCGGGCTGGGCCGTGACGCTGCCGGAGGCCTACGCCGCCGAGCTGCGCCGCCACGATCCGTGCGTCGTCTGCCGGGTGGAGCGCGGCCGCACCTTCGTGGACCTGCGCTGCATACCCGAGTCCGCGGACAACGCGCTCCTCGAGGCGATCAGGTCCGTTGCGCTGCCCGAGGGCACCCACTGACATGCACGTGATCGCCACCGCCGGTCACGTCGACCACGGGAAGTCCACCCTCGTTCGCGCCCTCACCGGCACCGAGCCCGACCGCTGGGCGGAGGAGCGTCGGCGCGGGCTGACCATCGACCTCGGCTACGCCTGGACGACGCTCGACTCCGGCGAACAGGTGGCCTTCGTCGACGTGCCGGGACATCAGCGCTTCATCGGCAACATGCTCGCCGGCCTGGGCCCGGCCCCCGCCGTACTCTTCGTCGTCGCGGCTGACGAAGGCTGGCGGCGACAGTCGGAGGAGCACCTGGCGGCGGTCACCGCACTCGGGCTACGGCACGGCGTCCTCGCGGTGACCCGCAGCGACCTGGCCGACCCGGCGCCCGCCATCGCCGAGGCACGAGCACATCTGGCCGCATCCAGCCTTGGCGACGCGCCGGCCGTGGCCGTCTCGGGCACCACCGGCTCCGGGCTGGACGAGCTCCGGCGACTGCTCGACGATCTCGTGTCCGGTCTGCCAACGCCTGACCCGGCAGCGCAGGTGCGTCTCTGGGTCGACCGCTCGTTCACCATGCGCGGCAGCGGCACGGTGATCACCGGCACCCTTGGCGCTGGGACGATCCGGGTCGGCGACACCCTGGAACTGCGCGGTGCGCCGGTGCGGGTGCGTGCGCTGCAGAGCATGGGTCAAGACCACCAACAGGTCCAGGGAGTCGCCCGGGTCGCGATCAACCTCCGGCAGGTTGCGGCCGAGGACGTCGCCCGCGGCGACGCCATCCTCACGCCGGGGGCGTGGCCGACCACCCGAACCGTCGATGCCCGGCTGATTCCGTCCACGACGGCGGTTGCAAACGATGGCGGTGGTCATGCCAGCACGGACCAGCGGCCCAACGACGGCCCGGAGAACCGCTGGTCCGATGCGCTGGCCGGTGAGCTGATGCTTCACGTCGGCACGGTTGCTGTCCCGGTCCATGTCCGGCCACTGGGTCCCGACACCGTGCGAATCGCGATGCCCGAGGCGCTGCCCCTCCGAGTGGGCGACCGGGCCATCCTGCGCGACCCCGGCCGCCAACGGGTCGTCGCCGGTGCGCTCGTGCTCGACGCGGACCCTCCTGCCCTGCGCCGTCGCGGAGCCGCCGCCGTCCGCGGCCGCGAGCTCGCCGATGCGAGCGGGACGCCCGACCTGGTCACGGAGGTGAGCCGCCGTGGAGCCGCCCGGGTGGCCGACCTGGTTGCACTCGGCATACCGCAACAGGTCCTCGCGAACGCGGCCGACACGGCGGGGGCTGCGTCAGGTATGCGTCGTGTTGGTGAGTGGCTCGTGGCCCCTCTCCAGTGGGGCCAATGGGTGCTCGACCTCACGGCGGCCGTGGACGCCAACACCGTTGCCAACCCTCTCGATCCAGGGCTCAGTCTCGAAGCAGCCAGGCGCGCCTGCGCTCTGCCCGATGTCCGCCTCGTCGGAGCCGTGGCCAGCGACGCGAGGCTCCAGCTCGATGTCGGGCGCGTTATCCGGCCTGGCGCCGCCCCCTCCTTCGGCCCCACCGAGGCGGGTCTTCAGGCTCTCGAGTCCCGCCTGCGACAGAGGCCGTTCGACGCTCCGGAGCGCCCGGACCTTCAGGGGTGGGGCCTCGGCCATCGCGAGCTCGCGGCGGCCGAGCGGGCCGGGCGGGTCCTTCAGCTCGCCGACGACGTCGTCCTGCTGCCGGTCACTCCGGCCCTCGCGATGCGGGTACTGGCAACGCTGCCACAGCCGTTCACGACCAGCGCGGCGAGGCAGGCGCTGAAGACCACCCGACGGGTCGCCATACCGCTGCTCGAGCACCTCGACGCCCGCGGCTGGACCCGGCGCCTGGACGCTGGCCATCGCGAGGTTCGAAGCGCAGCATCTCCCACGTCGTAGGCCAACGTGGTGCGCGAGGCTCACCGGTCACGCTGCGGTTCGCTGCTCCGTGCCTGTCTTTCGACGATGCGCTCGGCGCCGGCATAGATCACCATCGAGCTCCCGCGCAGGAAGCCCACAAGAGTCATCCCGACCTCGGCGGCCATCTCTGCCGCCAGAGAGGAAGGTGCCGAAACGGCGGCGAGTACCGGAATGCCGGCCATCAGGGCCTTCTGGGTCAACTCGAAACTGGCTCGGCCCGACACCATCAGGACCGTGCCCCGCAGCGGCAACCGGTCCTCCTTGAGCGCCCAGCCGATGACCTTGTCCACGGCGTTGTGACGTCCCACGTCCTCGCGTAGCACGAGCATCTTTCCGCTGCCGCCATCGAAGAGCGCTGCCGCGTGGAGCCCGCCGGTCTTTTCGAACACCGCTTGTTCGGCACGCAGCATCGGAGGAAACGTGCTGAGGAGCGCGGTGTCGACCCGCAGCCCGTCATCTCGCACCTCGTACGCCGAGTGCGTGCGCACCGCATCGATACTCGCCTTGCCACACAGACCGCACGAACTCGTCGTGTAGAAGGAGCGTTCCAAACGTGGATCGGGCGGCGCGACACCGGGCGCCAGGGAAACATCCAGAATGTTGAAGAGGTTGAGGCCCGCGTCGGTGGCGCCGGCGCAGTATCGCGCCGAGCTGAAATTCTCGCTACGGGTGATGACGCCCTCAGAGACAAGAAAACCGGCGGCGAGGTCAAAATCGTGACCCGGAGTGCGCATCGTCACGGCAAGTGAGCGACCACCGACGCGAATCTCGAGCGGCTCTTCAACCGCCAACACATCTTCCTGCTTGAGCGAAGGATCGCTCCCGCTCAAGCGAGTGACTATTCGGCGAACCGTGATTCGACTCACACAAAAGGATTAGCACCCATGCCAAGACACCGCAAGCGTGTCGAGAGCGACGAACCCGCCATCCAGCGATCAAGAGGGCCGCATAGCCAACGGCAAACCGGGGATCAGCGATAGCCCCAGCCGCCGGACATTGACATGCCTTCACCGAAAGCGATCCTTCTGCGGTGACGGCCAAGGCCGCGGCAAGGGCCACAACTCGTGCCGCTGGCCCTTCGCCTATTGGGACTCACTCTCATGC
>DATCQG010000065.1:0-5095 GCA_036569625.1 Dermatophilaceae bacterium
GCCCGCGGCCCCTGCAGGACGAAGTACGACACCACCATCGAGCCCACCGCGGAGATTCCGAGCAGCCACCACCGCTGGCTCGCATCCCTGAGGCCCAAGAGCCATAGGGCACAAAGAAGCCCGAAGAAGATCATCAACCGCAGAACCGAGTAGCGCGCCATGCTCACATCCCCGAGTAGGAGTGCTGGCCGACGAAGAACACGTTGACGACCCCGTAGTTGACCAGGATCGCGCCGTAGCCCACGAGTGCCAGATAGTTGGCCGACCTGGGTGACCACCCCGTCGTGGCCCGCGCATGCAGATAGGCGGCGTAGATGACCCAGATGACGAACGTCCACACCTCCTTGGGATCCCAGTTCCAGTAGTGGCCCCAGGCCTGCTCGGCCCAGATCGCCCCAGCGATGAGCGTGAAGGTCCAGAGTGGGAAGGCCACCGCGTGGATCCGGTATGCCGCCTGGTCCAGTGACCGTGCTGGGGGTAGCGCGGTGTTGACGCTGGTCCGGACCTGCGACATTCCGGCTCGATCCTGGCCCTCCAGCCATGTCTTGACCAGGTACAGGACCGTCACGCTGAAGGCGATCGTGAACAGCGCTACCGAGAACGTGGCAACGGTGACATGGATGACCAGCCAGACGCTCCGCAGGGAGGGCAGCAGCTCGCTGGCATCGGTGTAGAAGACGGTGATGGCCAGACCCAGCGTCAGCAGCACCGGGCCCACGACGAAGAGCCCCAGCCAGCGAAGGTCGTGGCGCAGGCTGAACGCGACAAAGATGACAATGACGAACATGGCGCCCACGAGGGCGAACTCGAACATGTTGCCCAGGGGCGGACGGTGGACGGAGAGTCCCCGCATGGCCGCAGCGGCAATCAGGAGTAGGCCCCCCAGGCGCGTGAGCATCATCGCGATGCCGGCTGCCTTCCGTGTCCGAGGCTGGCCCGGGCCGTCTGCGACGTCCCGAGAAGCTCCGCCACGGAGCGTTGGCCCCCCGCCGACCAGCGCCGGCTCCACCTGGATGTCCGGCGCCGCCGCCGAGACCCTGGGCGCAGCCCCGGCCAGGTCCATGGCGAAGGCGATCATGGCGATGGTGAACACCACCATGGCCGAGTAGACGGCCAGGTTGGCGTAATGCGCGAGAGTCTCGTTCGTCATACCGTGGTGCCTGTCCGTTCTGCGATGGCGCTGAGCAGGTCCTCGATGGTGGCACCCAGCCGGGGGTCCTCACCCTTGGCAATGCCACCCATGGAGACAACGGTATTACGCCCGGCGGGTCTGAGGCGGATAAACACCCGACGGCGGCGGATCATCAGCGAGGCGATCAGCCCGGCCAGAGCCGCGGAGGCGCCTGCGAGCGCCAGGATCTTGCCCGGGTCGTAGCGGACCGACAGCCCCGCCCAGCGCTGGACCGAGTCAAAGGTGATACTCCCCCGGCCACCCGGCAGCTGCGCGGTCTGCCCCGGTTTCAGCAGCAGCCGCAGTGGCTCCCCCTTGGAGTTCTTGAGCTGGGTCATCTTCTCGGTGCTCAGGGTGTAGACCGACTGGGGCCGCCCCTGCGGATACAGCTCGCCCTCATAGACACCGAGCGCCAGTGCCGGATTCTTCAGGCCCGGGAAGAACGACGACGGACCCGCAACCTGGTCGATGTACTCCGAGGGCAGGAAGAAACCGAAGAACCCCAGCTGTTTCGGGTCTGCTGCCGAGACCTTGACCGCGCCGACCGACCGGTAGTTGCCATCCTGCGGCAGGAACGGCGCCGCCTCGTGCAACAACACCTGACCCGCGGCGTCGCGCACCGTGACGACCGGCGCATAGCCGTTCCCCAGCAGGAAGAGCGACGCCCCGCCGAACTTCAACGGCGCGTTGACCTTCAGGGTCTGTTCGACCCGGGGAGCATCCGGGCTGGCCTGGGTGCGCGTGTATGCCGTGAAGTCGCGTGGCGCGCCCCGCTGAGCGCCCCCTGCGTGCTCCTCGAAGGTGACATCCAGCCGGTCGACAGCCACCGTGAACGGTGAGAGCCCTTCGGTGTCGACCCACGGACCGGGGTCGAACGTGTCGTAGCCGGAGATCGTGTTCGAGAAGCTCTTGCCCGTCACCAGGATCCGGTCGCCGCGCCATCCGAACAGGTGCCCGATGGCCACGGCCACGATCACGACGATCAGCGCGATGTGGAAGACCAGGTTGCCCGTCTCCCGCAGGTAGCCGCTCTCGGCACTGATGGACAGGCCCTCGGTGCGGACACGAAAGTGTCTATGCCGCAATACATCCCGTGCGACCTTGAGCACGTCCTCCGGCGCACCGTCGACCTCGACCAGACCATGCTCAGGGAGTCCTTCAAGTCTTTCCGGTGCCCGCGGGGGCTGCGCCCGCATCGCTCTCCAGTGAATCTTCGAGCGAGGAACCACACAGCCCACCAGGGAGACGAACAGCAGCAGGTAGATGGCGGCGAACCAGGGCGAGGAGTAGACGTCGAAGAAGCCCAGACGATCGAGCCAGGGCCCGGTGCTCCGGTGACTTGCCAGGTAGTCCGCCACCCGGCCTGCATCGATGTTGCGCTGCGGCCAGATCGAGCCCGGAACTGCTCCGATCGCCAACAGCAGCAGGAGGAACAGCGCCGTCCGCATGCTCGTCAGCTGCCGCCAGGCCCAGCGCGCCATGCCGACGAAGCCCAGCACGGGCTGGCTCACGTCGCTCTCGTCCGGGCGGGTGTCCATGCGGCTCTCGGTCACCCCGACACCTCCGCCATCACAGGACCGTCCTGAACTGCTCGACCAAGCGGCTCTGGACCGACACCGTCACGCTCTCCCACAAGCCGGTCACGAGGAGGACCCCGACGACCAGCAACATGGCCCCGCCGGCGATCTGGATGCTGCGGTGGTGCTCCCTCAGCCAGCCTGAGGCGCGGCCGGCACGGGAGTAGCCGCCGGCAATGAGCACGAAGGGCAGGCCCAGCCCGGCCGAGTAGGCGGTTGCGAGCTCGACGCCGCGCGCGATCGCCTGCTCGTCGCCCGAGAGCGTGGTCGAGAGCGCCATGATCGCGCCGAACGTCGGCCCGGTGCACGGCGCCCACCCCAAGCCGAACACCATCCCAAGGAGAGGCGCCCCGGCCAGCCCTGCGGCAGGCTTCCATCTCGGTGCGAACCGGCGCTGACTGCCGACGCCAAGGAACACCAGGGCCATCAGTATCACAATGACGCCGCCGACCCGCATGAGCGCGCTCTGGTGCTCCCTGAGCACCGTGCCGGCAGCGGTGACGGTCACCGCCACACCGATGAACACGGCGCTGAAGCCGAGGACGAACAACACCGCGCCCAGGACCAGTCGACCCCGGCTGCGTTGTTCAAGGCTGACGCCCGACAAGCCGGTGACGTAGCCAAGAAAACCCGGGACCAGCGGTAGCACGCAGGGAGAGGCAAACGAGACGAAGCCAGCCGCAACGGCGACGAGGATGGCCAGTGGCAGCGCCCCGGACGTGATCATGCTGCCCGCGTCAGCGATCACGAGCTCTCGCCGAGCACGTCGTTGACAAGCCCCACCAGGGTGGCGGCCGAAACCGGACCCGAGACCCGTGCGGCGATGCGCCCGGTTCGGTCCAGAACCAGCGTCGTGGGCGTGGTGTTCGCCTTGCCGCGCAACGCCAGCAGGGTGCGCCCGCCGTCGTCCTCGAGCGAGGGGTAGGAGACCTTGTTGGCCCGAAGGAAGGCCGCAGCAGTCTCGGCTCCGTCACGGTCGTTGATCCCTATGAACTGCACGGGTTTGCCGGCCGTCGACATCTGCGACCACACCTGTTGCAGGTGCGGCATCTCAGCCACGCACGGACCGCACCACGAGCCCCAGACGTTCAGGACCAGCACCTTGTCCACGGCGTCTGCGACCTTCCACGGCGTACCTTGCAAAGTGGTGCCGCTCAAGGTCAACGGGGTCGCTCGCTGATCCTGGGCCAGTCGCTCGATGGTGCCGTCCCCCGAGACGAATCCCTTGCCGTCGCCCGACCTGGCCTGCGCAGCGATGGAGCCGGCGTCCGTGCTGCAGGCCGAAACACCAAGGCTGAGAGTCAACGCCGCCAGGACAGCCGCGAGCTTCCGGAACTTCGACTCGGCCAAGCTCATGCGCCAGCCGTCTTGCGCGCTCCCGGCAGCAGAGCCATCGCGGGCTCGCTATAGGCGATCGACTCGAGCTCTTCTCCCAGGAACGTCAACGAGGTCAGGGAGGCAAGCGAACACTGGCGCCTTCGCGGATCGTGCCAGAGGTGGCGGCCCTCGAGCTTTGAGCGCGCGGTCCACACCGGCAGCTGGTGCGAGACGATCACTGCCTCATGACCCTCGGCCTTGCCGCGGGCATCGGCGATCGCGGAAAGCATGCGCTCGGCGATCTCTTCATAGGGCTCGCCCCAGCTCGGCTTGAAGGGGTTGACCAGCTTGGGCCAGTACTTCGGGTACATCAATGATCCGTCACCGACGCCGAACGTCTTGCCCTCGAAGTAGTTCTCTGCCTCGATCACCCTGTCGTCCGTGGTGATCGAGAGGCCGTGGGCGGTGGCGATCGGGCTTGCCGTCTCCTGCGCCCGCTCCAGCGAGGAGGCCACGACCATGGCCACGTCGTGATCGGCCAGATGGGCACTGACCCTCTCTGCCATCTGGCGGCCGAGCTCCGAGAGGTGGAAGTCAGCCAGCCGGCCGTACAGCACGCCAGTGGGGTTGTCCACCTCCCCGTGCCGCAACAGGTGGACGACGGTTCGCGTGAGGCCCTCGGCGGCGCTGGTCATGAGGGGATCTCTGCAAATGAGTCCGTCACGGCTTGGGCCGCCGCGGGTAGCGCAGCCAGGACCCGCTCGATGGCTGCGTCGTCGTGCGAGGCGCTGACGAACCAGGTCTCGAACGCACTCGGGGGCAGGTGGACACCCTGGCTGAGCATTGACTGGAAGAACGCCGAGAAGGCCTGCACCTGTTGGGCCCTGGCCTCGTCGTAGTTGGTCACGGGTCCCTCCCGGAAGAAGACGCTGAACATGCTTCCGGCCCATTGCACCACGTGCGGTATGCCGTGGCGAGAGAACTCCGCCGACGTCGCGTCGGCGATCGTTCTGCTCACAACCCCGAGCCG
>DATCQG010000066.1:0-8038 GCA_036569625.1 Dermatophilaceae bacterium
GAGTACAGGATCTTGCCCTGCTGGACGGCCACCTCGATGGCCTGCCAGATCTCATCCCACGGGGTATCCCGGTCGACGTGGTGGAACTGGTAGACGTCGATGTAGTCCGTCTGGAGGCGCTTGAGGCTGGCATCCAGCGCCCGGCGGATATTGAGAGCCGAGAGCTTGTTGTCATTGGGCCGGTCCGTCATGCCACCGAACAGCTTGGTGGCCAGCACCGTCTTCTCACGGCGCTCACCGCCCTTGGCGAACCAGCGGCCGAGGATCTCTTCGGTCCAGCCACGGTGCTCGGTGCCGCCCATACACATTGGCCGTGTCAAAGAAGTTGATCCCCGCTTCTTGGGCGGAGTCCATGATGGAGTGGGCGGCAGCTTCCTCGGTCTGCGGGCCGAAGTTCATGGTGCCCAGGCACAGGCGGGAAACAGACAGGCCGGAACGACCAAGATGGGTGTACAACATGTGAGAAGTCCTCTTCAATACGTGGGTTGGTTATTGCTGGGGGTTGCGCTTGCTTTCCCTGCCCGTCGGTGATGCATCGACGTCCATGTCCTCGGACGGCGGATTGGCCGACAGCGGGTTGTCGCTGTCGGACTCGCTGTGGGCCCAGCTGCTCAAGAGCCGCAGAGCATCGTGGGAGGGGGACCCCGGTTTGGTGGAGTAGATCCGCAGGCTCTGGTCCCCATCGTCGGGCAGGGCCAGGGTTTCGAAGTCAAGCTCGAGATCGCCGACGGTCCGGTGGTGCAGGCGCACCCTCCCGAAGGGCCGCGTCGTCACGTGGTGGCCGGCCCACCACTGCCGGAAGGGCTCGCTGGTGACTGCTAGTTCGCCCACCAGCTGATTGGCCTGTGGATCGTTGGGATGGCGCCCGACATCGACCCGCAGCGCCGCCACGGTTTCGGCGGCGACGGCCTTCCAGTCCCGGAACAGCTCCCTGGCTCCGGGTTCCAGGATGATCCAGCGGCTCAGGTTGCGCTCACGGACCGGCAGGTCAGAGAAGTCTGTGAAGAGCAGATTCGCCATGCGGTTGCTGGACAGCACGTCGGTTCGGCGCCCCAGCACCAGGGCCGGTGTATCGCCGATAGCGTCCAGCAGCTGCCATAGGCCAGGGCGGACCCGTTGTACCGGGGCCGGTGACTTGGACGATGGTGGGCAGTTGTGCAGCAGATCCAACATATGTGCGCGCTCCGTGGCGTCCAGATGGAGGGCGCGGGCCACAGCGTCCACCACGGCCTGGGAGGGCCGGATCTGGCGCCCTTGTTCCAGACGGGTGTAGTAGTCGGTGCTGACCCCCGCTTGCTGGGCGACTTCCTCGCGGCGCAGCCCGGGCACTCGGCGGGCTGTCGATGTCGTGGGCAGTCCTGCCGCTTCGGGGCTCATCCTGGCTCGCATGACCCGCAGGAATTGTCCAAACTCTGCGCTCTGACCCATGGCTCTATTCTGTCCGGCGCCACACCCGGGTTCGACGCCCAAGGTAGGTCTGCTGGTCCTAGGAAGAGCAGGGACGGGTTGGGAATCCAAACTAGCCTCCGCCGTGCCTACGCTGGAATGATCCCTTTCCACCAAGCAGATGGAGTTGGCATAGCCATGGTTCCGTACCTGAGGTTGAACAACGGGGTCACCATTCCCCAGCTGGGCTTCGGCGTTTTCCAGGTTCCCCAGGAGCAGACGCAGCACGTGGTGGAAGACGCGTTGGAAGCCGGCTACCGGCACATCGACACCGCCGCCGGCTACGGCAACGAGGCAGGTGTGGGTGCAGCGATTGCCGCCTCCGGTATCCCCCGCGAGGAGCTCTTCATCACCACCAAGCTGCGCAATGGGGAGCAGGGCACCGCGGCGGAGGCCTTCGAAGCCAGCCGGCAGGCGCTCGGCCTTGACTTCATTGACCTGTACCTCATCCATTGGCCGGTCCCGTCCCAGGGACTGTTCGTCGACGCCTGGCGGGCCTTGGAGAAGATCTATGCCTCAGGTGAAACGCGGGCAATCGGGGTGTCCAACTTCCTGCAGGACCATCTGGACACCTTGCTGGCCGAGACTGCGGTCGTGCCTGCCGTGAATCAGATCGAGCTCCACCCGACCTTCCAACAGGCCGCCCTGTCCGCAGGGTGTCGCGCCCATGGGATCGCGGTCGAGGCATACAGCCCCTTGGGTCGCGGTGCTGACCTGAACGTCGCGGCGGTGACCGCGCTGGCAACCAAGCATGCGGTCACTCCTGCCCAGATTGTGCTCGCCTGGCACCTCGGCGTCGGCAACATCGTGATCCCTAAAACCATGCGCCTGCACCGCATGCACGAGAACCTCGCCGCTGCAGAAATCACCATCAGTCGCGACGAGATGGACGCGATCACCGCGCTCGACTCCAACGCCCGGATTGGCACCGACCCCGCCAAGGCCGCCTTCACCCAGATGTAGGGCACCGCCCCCGGCTGGAGAAATTGCGAGGACCGAGGTGGCTTGACCTCGTCTCTGCGGAACTGGAAGACGACCGATTGGGATCCGACACCCGTGTTCCTCGGTACCTTGGGCGGCGTTCCTCGCGGTCCTCGGTACAGGCTTGGCCTCAGCTCAGTGTTCGACCGCTGCGGGTCGGGAAGCGCAGGGAGTGCGGTTCGCCGTCCCGTTCGCGGAACGCTGACTGACACTCAAAACACCTCGACTTGGACGCCGACGAATAGGTTCTCGCTGTGCCGGTCAGGGATCGGTCTACGGGACGATCAGGGCGGCGGTGATTAGCGTTCACGTGCTCCCCTGACCCTTCGTCAGTGAGCCATCTACCGCCGACGGCTCGTGACTGCGGTCTACGCACGGGCGGGCGCGGACACCCGGCTGTCGTGGCAGGTGTCGGCGCGAGCATCAGCGTGATCTTGGGACAATCGCCTGCCTGCCGGTTCGCGCACCCGGATGGGTCGTAGGAGCCAAGGCGACTGGCCGGGAGCGGATAGATGCTCTGTTTCACCTGGCGTCGATCTTCGTCCGCTCCGAGGATGGAACGATCCCCGATCGTCTCCGAGAGCACATCATCAGCGATGGCCGGAGGCCTGCTGGTCGGCTCCGATTGGGTTGTCCGGGAGTCGGCGTGCGGGTGGGCGAAGGGCCCAGGAGGTCAGGGCGAGGGCAGCGAAGCTCAAGGGCGGGATGTAGTCGCCGGCGCCGCGCTACGCCATCGGGGCACTGCCTCTGTCGGTGGCGGGATAGCTGCAACGTGACACCCCTCGCGTGCGGTCGAGAGTTCAGGCGATCAGCCGGACGGCGTGAGCCGTCGCCAGCGCGAGGGCCAAGATTATGACAGCGACGTACGAGCGCCCGGTCAGCTTAGGGATACGCAACGGGCTGACCATGAGCCCGGCCAGCGCCACCCCGCCGGCGCTGAGGGCGACCCGGAAGGCGGCGGGGCCGAGCGGCCCATCGAGGAGCATCAAGGCTACGAAGGTGATGATGGCCAGATCGGTTGGCAAGCCGGTGTACGTACCCGAGGCTGCTTCGAGGCCGTGGACGTTGAAGTAACTGAGTCGCATTGCCGTGGCCGCAGCGAGAAGCACCGCCACCAGCACGTACGCAACCCGGAAGTGGCCATAGGACAAGATCACAACGCCGAGGGCAGCCCCGGCCGACACCATGTCGGCCAGCGAGTCGAGGTTGGCCCCGAATGCACCCTGCTCGTCGGTGCGCGCCGGCGTCCGCTTGGCCACAGGGCCGTCGACCACGTCGAAGACGAAGGCGCCCACGAGGCTGATGGCGGCCCCCGCGTGCGCGCCCCGCACTGCCATCGTGATCGCCAGGATGCTGGCTGCGAGCCCGGTGAGGGTGAGCAGATTGGCAGCGTCTGCGAGGTGGGACACGATGGTCGGAGGCGGCGCAGCGGGCTCCCCTCGCGCATCGGCGACCGGTGATTCGCTCACGGCCGGTCCAGCCCGAGCTGGGACAGGGCGTCGATGAGCCGCCGGTTCTCGGCCGCCGTGCGCGACGCGATGCGAAGATAGCGATCAGCCTGGGGCATTGTCTTTGAGGCGCAGTCCTTGATCAGGATCCCGTGTTCGACGTACAGCCTTCGAGCCAGCGCCGGTCCCGTTAGACCAGGTGCGGTGATCTTACAAAACACGAAGTTGGCGTCGGGCCGCAAGGGAGCCAAGCCCGGCAACTCGCGCAGCACACGGTAGAGTTCTTGGCTGGTGTCGCGTACCACCTCGCAACTGGCTGCGAACTCGCTCCGGTAGCGGCCCACCTGGCGCAGGAAAGACTCCGCCATGCCGTTCAGGTTCCAGATGGGTAGATGAGCGCGAACGGTAGCTGCGAAGCGGCGGTCGGCGGTGAGGAGGTAGCCGATGCGCAGGCCGGCGATGCCGAACACCTTGCTCATGCTCTTGATGACGACCAGGTTGGGGTGGTTGTCAACGTCGCCCTCGACGCTGGCTGTCCGCCCGGCGCGGGAGAACTCGATGAATGACTCGTCCACGATCAGTCGGCACCCGTGCTCCGCTAAGCGGCGCGCCAGTTGCAGGACTGCCTGACGGTTGATGGAGAGGGCCGTCGGGTTGTTGGGGGTGACGAGGACGGCCACGTTGGAGCCCGCCCGCCGAGCAGACTCGGCGAAGGCGTCCAGGTCGAGCTCGAAAGTCACGGGATCGAGTGCCACGCGGTCGATCTGCTCGGGCCGCAATACGTTCTCGTACTCGTTGAAGGAGGGGACGGGGATCGTCATCTTCTCGATGAGGTGCTGGCCCAGAACCTTAATCAGCTCAGCGGCCCCGTTGCCCACGACGATGCTCGCCGGGTCGGCTGCCGTCCATTGGGCGACGAGGCGGTCGAGCTCTAACTGACCGACCGGGTAGTTGGCGACGATGTCAGGTACCTCATCGCGCAGATCGTTGAGCATGGCGGGCGGAGGGAAGTGCAAGTTGTACAGGTAGGAGTGGTCAACGACGCCGTAACGCCAGTACGAGCCATGCAGTGACTGGATGCGGTCGTACTGGCGTTCACGGCTTAGGAACATGAACTCGGCGATCTCGAGGTCGCGGTAATCGTCGATCTCGTACCACCGGCTGCTCGATACGTCGACCGCGACGAGGTCCGGTAACGAGCCGTCGGCCACGAGGGCGCGGAACACCGTCTCGTAGTAGGCCTGCACGTTGCCGCTATCCACTTGGCGGCACAGTTCGGGCAAGATTTTGGTGCGCAGCGCCTCGGCCCGCAGCAGATAGATGTTGACAGTCTTCTGAGCATCATCGCCGTTCAGGTGCCCGTCCAGTTCGGCGCCCAGGATGAAGGCGGTGACGAAGCCGTTGTCGTCGTGACGCACGACGGTGCCCGAGAAGTTGGCGTTGTTGGGGGCCACGGCCATACTGCTGCCGACCTGCTCGCACAAGCGCATCACGACATCGCTGTCGAAGAGGATGTCGCCCTCGAGCAGGAGGATGTCCTCGTCGCAGTATCGGCGGGCGTCCCACAGCGAGCGAATGTTGTTGGTCGTGTCGAACGACGGGGCATCGACGTACTCGATTTCGATCCCGGCGAAGTTGTGCCCTACCCTCCGGCGGACCTGGGCCGCTTCGTGGCCGACCACGATGATGGCTTCGGTCACCCCCGCGGAGGCAAGTGCTTGCAGCGAACGGAACAAGATCGGAACCCCGTTCACCTCGACGAGGCATTTGGGCACGTCGATGGTGAGGGGGTGCATGCGCTGGCCAAGGCCGGCGGCGAGGATGAGCGCGCGTCGTACGGGCAGCGGCCCCGGCGACAGATTCCCCAGGACCAGCCCCTGCGTGCCAACTCCTACCGTCTGCGTCACAGCAAGCCTCCAAGCCTTTCGATGGCTACGTTGTCGTCCAATGCGCCGCCAGGTCACGGACCCTTTAGGAGCGGCTGAGGACGGTCAGCTCACAGTCGAAACGCGAGAAGGCCTCTATCGACGATCCAGGGCGACGTTAGCATTTCTTGTGAACTTCAACCCTGTGTCCACGTGCCGAGGCGCTGTGACGCCAGGTCATCGGCGCTAGGTTGGCCTGTATGTCAGGCTATCGAGGTGATGAGCACCGCCTGGACTACGAGGTGATACGCGCCTACTGGGAGGGCGCGGCCCACGAGGCTGAATCGGCTTCCTACATGGCCCATGAGCAGGGCCTGCCCCTCGGTTGCGTCGAGCATCGCTTCGCGCTCGAGCGGGCGGTGGTCGACCGGTGGTTCGCCGGACTGGGACCCACGGCCTCGGTGCTCGACGTCGGATGCGGTGCCGGGGCGTGGACAGAGTTGTTCGCGCAGCGCTACGGGCGAGTCGTCGGCGTGGACGCAAGCGTCGGCATGCTGGCCGCAGCCCGGCGGCGCCTGGCAGGACAGGGCAACGTCGAACTGGTGCGGGGCGATGCCCTGACCGTGGCCCTCGACGGCGAGTTCCAGGGCGTCCTGCTCGGAGGGCTGCTGATGTACCTCGATCGAGCCGACGCTGTGGCACTGCTCGTCCGCCTCGGCCAGCTGGCGCCGAGGGGCCGAATCATCCTGCGCGAATCGGGAGTTCGCGCGGGGGTAGAGGTACAGACAGGCACGTACCAGGTGGCGTACCGGTCACTGCAGGAGTACGAAGCCTTGGCTGCCGAGGCCGCACTGCGCGTCGTTGCCGTCGAGCGCAACCGGGGCTACGCGCACATGGAGATCGCCGTTGCGCTGGTTAACTTGGCTCGACGCTGGCCGCCACTCGCCCGGCGTGATGCGGCCGCAGTTGGCGGCCCACTGTGGCGCCTCCTGCGGGCCACTGCGCCCGTCACCCTCGAGCTGGTCCCCCGAGCCATCGAAGCCTTCCGCCTCGACTGGCCCCATCTGATCAACCACTTCCTTCTCCTCGAGGCGGCCCGTGACTGACGGCCAGCGGCTGGTCTGGGTTCCGCATTCGCGCCCACCGAACACGTCAGCGGCTGGCCAATAGGAGTTCCCGACACTGAGACCGGCCACCGGGCTGACCCACAAACCAGCTGCCGCACGCCGCCGGCCTTCGAACGATCCGTCGGCCGTCTCCGACCATCACCGACCCGTTGGCAGCTGACTAATAAGAGCTTGCCCTCCACCCCGAGCGGCCCATCCCTGTCTTGTCCGCAACCCCCCGGCGTATCCGCCCTCACATAGCCGCGTTCCGCGCCCGCGCAGGTGCCGATGTCGGAAAACTCGGCAGTCACGTCGATATGCGAACGGTTGCATGATCTTGTGCTTCCCGACTTGTGCTTCCCGAGCAAACGCGCTGCTCCCGGATCAGCCAGCAGCCAACCGCCGCAACATCACGCTGCCCTCCCTGCCAGGACGACAGCCGCGCGATCCGTCATGAACACGATTGGTCCAATCGCGCCGCGCTGGGTTCGTTCTTGTTCGGTGAGGGATCGCCAGAGGGACTCGAAGAGGCATCTGCGGCTGCCGCCCCAGCCGATTCGCCAGATCTTCAGCCTGGTCCCGTGGACGTCGCGGATCTCGACGAAGACCAACTCGACGCCGCGCTCCCGGGCCCGGTAGTTGACGAGGTGTAGCTGACTGTGTCAGCTCTGCGGCCGTTGCGAAGCTGGGCAAGCCGCGGCATCCCGCAAACCGATCCGCCCCTGCTCCAGGTCAGCAGAGCGAACATGGACCGGCTGTCGGACTGCGAGGCGTGGGCATTCGGTCACCATTTCGGGGCGCGTGCCCTCAGGTCCAGAACGCATCGACCTCGGCTTGTTTGGTGTGGAAAGCCCAGACCTCCTGTACTCGACCCCGGACCACCAGAACTACCTCATAGCTGGTCGAGTCAAGCGTCACGCCGTTGTGTTTACCCGTTGCGCGATGGACGGCGACGACATACCTCTCGCTGACGTCGATATTCACCAGCTTGGTGCGCAGCGTGCCGTGCGACAACGGCCCCAGGAGGGCGAGAAACTCATCTCGGATCTTAGGCCAGCCCACGCGGACTCCGGAGTAGATATTGCTACCCGGCTCATGCCACACAGCGTCGTGGGCGAAGCACTGTTCCAGCTGGTCAATGTCGCCTGCCGCCAGCGCGGCGTAGGCACGGCGAACCACCTCGACATCTGGT
>DATCQG010000067.1:0-21264 GCA_036569625.1 Dermatophilaceae bacterium
GCCGTCAGAACGCTGGGCAGGATCCGGTCGCTGGAGAGGACGTCGCCGGCGAACTCGCCGAGAAAGATCTTGAGTGCCAGGGAGGGCGCCGGCAGCAGCGCCGGACGCCCCAAGACCGCGCCGAGGGCCTTCATGACCTCGGACTGACGCATCGGCTGGGTGCTGACGAGGTTGACCGGTCCGGCGAGGTCCTGGTCGATCAGGTGAGCCAGCGCCCGGACCTCGTCGTGCAGCGTGATCCAGCTCCAGTACTGGCGCCCCGAGCCCAGCGGCCCTGCCAGACCCAACCTGGCGAGCGGAAGTACCCGCTCCATGGCGCCGCCGTTGGGGGTTAGAACGAGTCCGGTGCGTGCGTGCACGACGCGCAGCCCCGCATCCTCAGCCGGTTTCGTCGCTCCCTCCCAGGCGCGGACGACCTCGGCGAGGAAACCCTCTCCTGATTCGCTGTCCTCGGTGAGAGTCCTCTCGCCGCGGTCTCCGTAGAAGCCGATCGCCGAACCGCTCACCAGTGCGACGGGCTCGCCGAGATCGGCCAGAGCGGTGGCGATCGTGGCGGTCCCGTCAACCCGGGAGGAAAGGATCTCGTGCTTGTACGCCGCCGTCCAACGATGGGCTCCCACCCCGGCGCCGGCCAGATGAACGACTGCAGTCAGCCCCGAGAGATCGCTGGGGTCGAGCGTTCGTGATGCGGGGTCCCAACCGATCTCGAGCTCGGTTGAGGGCTGGCGGCGGACGAGGTGCACCACCTCGTCGCCTCGAGCCCGCAGGAACGCTGAGAGCGCACTGCCGATGAGACCGGAAGCACCACTGATGCCAACTCGTTGCTGTACACCCCTGTTCGGCATTATGCTGGGTGGTCTAAAGGCCGAGCGATGCTTCGAAGGCACCCTCTTCGAGGCGGCCCTTCATGGTGTTCAGGAACCGTGCGGCCCCGGCGCCGTCAACAACACGGTGGTCGTAGGACAGCGCCAGATAGACCATGGAGTGGATCGCGATCGTCTCGCCTCCGTCTTGGTCCTTGACCACGACCGGGCGCTTGACGACCGCCCCGGTGCCGAGGATGGCGACGTTGGGCTGGTTGATGATCGGGGTGTCGAACAGCGCCCCACGACTACCGGTGTTGGTGAGTGTGAACGTGCCTCCGCCGAGCTCGTCGGGGGAGACCTGGCTCGTGCGGGTCCGTTCGGCGAGGTCGGCGATCCTGCGGGCCAGGCCGGCGATATTGAGGTCACCGGCGTCCTTGATCACCGGCACCAGCAGGCCGCGTTCGGTGTCGACGGCAACGCCGAGGTTCTCTGATCCGTGGTAGGTGATCACGTCACCGTCAACGCTGGAGTTGACGGACGGATGGGCCTTGAGAGCCTCGACCGCAGCAACGGCGAAGAACGGCAGGAAGCTGAGCTTGATGCCCTCGCGGGCCTCGAAGTCGCGCTTGGCCTTGTCGCGCAGTCTGGCAATCTTCGTGACATCGACCTCGACCACGGTGGTGAGCTGTGCGGAGATCTGAAGCGACTCGACCATGCGCGCGGCGATGACCCTGCGGAGCCGACTCATCTTCTCGGTGGTTCCGCGCTTGGGCGAGACACTGACGCTCGGCGCCGTCATGGCTGGGGCGGGCGCCGTAGGAACGGCGGGGACAGCAGCCGCCTTGACGGCTGCGGCTGCTTCGAGCACATCCTGCTTGCGGATCCGGCCGCCGATGCCGGTGCCCTTGAGTGCGGCGAGGTCGACGTCGTTGTCGACGGCCAGCTTGCGCACCAGCGGTGTGACGTATGCCGCTGCCTCAGATCCACTGGACGCGGGCGCCGCCGCCGCCGAAGTCGCGTGCGAAGGGTCCTGGACGGGGGAGTCGGGGGCGTTTTCGGGCGTGGCAGCCGGGGGTGCGGCCGGTGCTGCAGCTTGCGACTCAGAAGCGGGCTCGGAAGAAGCCGGCTCGGCGGCTTGGGCCTCGGCACGAACAGGCTCTGGAGAAGCGGGCTCTGGAGCGGCAGGCGCATCGACGGGCGCTGAATGCCTTGCCGGCGCCTGGGGAGCAGGTGCCGCTCCGCCTTGGCCACCAACGATGGCCAGGTCGGCGCCGACGGGAACCGTCTCGTCCTCGGCGACCAGGATTTTGGTGAGAGTGCCTGCAACCGGTGAGGGGATCTCGGTGTCGACCTTGTCGGTGGAGACCTCCAACAAGGGCTCGTCGACCGCTATCTGATCACCCTCGGCCTTGAGCCAACGGGTGATTGTGCCCTCGGTGACCGACTCCCCAAGAGCCGGCATCGTGACGGTCGTGCCACTGCTGGCTTCATCGTCAGAGGCTGCCGGTGCTTCAGTGGCCACAGCTTCGGTGGCCTCGGCCGCTGTGTCCTCAGCTGCTGCCGGGGCGGTCGGCTGGGAAACCTCTTCCTGGTTCGCTGGTGCGGCCTGCGACTGTTCCGTAGCCGGCTCGCTCTGGTCCGTGGCTGGTGCCGCGGGGGCAGGGGAGTCAGCCGACGCCGCGCCCTCTCCGATGACGGCCAGATCTGCCCCCACGGCCACGGTCTCGTCCTCAGCCACGAGGATCTCCTGCAGCGTGCCGGCGACCGGCGAGGGGATCTCGGTGTCGACCTTGTCGGTGGACACCTCCAGCAACGGCTCGTCAATAGCCACGGAGTCGCCGACGTTCTTCAGCCAGCGCGTCACGGTCCCCTCGGTGACCGACTCCCCAAGGGCTGGCATGGTGACGCGTTCAGACATGGGTTGCGCTCTCCTCGTTCTGCGGTGCGACGGTCAATGCCTCTAGTTTGCTGGATCTGGCTGTGGTGCGCGGTTCAGGCGTGGGCGTGCAGGGGCTTTCCTGCCAGGGCCAGGTGGGCCTCGCCGAGAGCCTCGCTCTGGGTCGGGTGGGCGTGGATGAGCTGTGCGACGTCGGAGGGCAGGGCCTCCCAGTTGTAGATCAGCTGAGCTTCGCCCACCTGCTCACCCATACGGGCGCCGATCATGTGGACACCCACGACCGGACCGTCTTTCTGGCGAACAAGCTTGACGAACCCCTGGGTCGCCAGGATCTGGCTCTTGCCGTTTCCGCCAAGGTTGTAGTCGTACGTCTCGATCTCGCCGAACTTCTCCTTGGCCTGTAACTCTGTGTAACCAACCGATGCGATCTCGGGCTCGCAGTAGGTCACCCGCGGAATACCCATCTCGTCGATGACCGGGGGGTTGAGCCCGCCGATCTGCTCCGCGACGAAGATGCCCTGCGCGAAGCCGCGGTGAGCCAGCTGCAGCCCGGGGACGATGTCGCCGACCGCGTAGATGCCGTCGACGTTGGTCTGGCAGCGCTCGTTCGCCAGGACGAAGCCACGGTCGACGGTGACGCCGGCTTCTTCGTAGCCCAGCCCGGCGGTAACCGGACCCCGTCCAACTGCCACCAGGAGCAGGTCGGCCTCGATGGTCTCGCCGGACTCCAGCGTCACCTGTACGACGTCTCCGGACTGGGTGGCTCCGGAGAACTTCACGCCGGTCTGGAAGTTGATCTTGCGTTTGCGGAAGGAACGCTCGAGCTGCTTGGAGATGGCCTCGTCCTCGGCAGCGACCAAGCGGGGGAGTGCCTCGATGATCGTCACCTCAGAGCCGAACGACTTGAAGACAGAGGCGAACTCGACGCCGATGACCCCGCCACCGAGCACGACGACGCGTGCAGGCACGTGGTCGAGGAAGAGCGCCTGGTCGCTGGTCATGATCTTGCCGGCAATGTCCAGGCCGGGGAGTGACTTCGCGTAGGAGCCGGTGGCCAGAACGATGTTCTTGCCCACCAGCTGACGGCCGGCGACCTCGACGGTGTTCGTGGCGACGAGATGGCCCTCGCCCTCGACCAGCTCGATGCTCTTGGACGACTTCACGAGGCCCTGCAGCCCCTTGTACAGGCGCCCGACGACACCGTCCTTGTAGGCGTTGACGCCGGACATGTCGACCGACTCGAAGGTGGTCTTGACGCCGAACTGCTCACCTTCGCGTGCGCTGTCGGCGACCTCGGCTGCATGGAGCAGTGCCTTGGTCGGGATGCAGCCCATGTGAAGGCAGGTGCCTCCCAGCTTGCCCTTCTCCACCAGGGCGACGGACATGCCCAGCTCAGCAGCTCGCAGCGCGCAGGCGTAGCCGCCGCTACCTCCACCGAGGATGACGATGTCGAACGTGTTCTCGGCGGTAGCCGACATTGCGGACGCTCCCTTGCGTGTGCGCATCTGACCGGACGTCGCCCCCTCGGTCCTGGCCGCACGCACCTACGTGCCGCTCACCCTCGGGGCTCTAGAGCATCTTGCCATTGATCGGGGGCAGCGCCGCAAGTAGGGACCGCGCGGCGAAGGTGGCCTGCACACGACGAGGGGTGCCGCGTCATAGAGTCAGTGCATGATGTGGTTGGACCTGCCGGCGACTGGAGCGCTCGGATGAGGCTGTGGCCAAGGCGTCGTCGACGCCGTCCGGCGAGGCGGACGGGTCCCGTGGACGGGCCGGGAATGACGGTGGACATCAAGGCCGTCCGGGAACATCTCTCGTCGTTCGTGAGCAGCCGCCGCGGAGTTGAGGCGTTCGTCGAACCGCCGACCAACGTCACGGCGACCACTGTGGTCCTGATTGCCCATGACGGTGAGTGGACCCGTCGAGCGGTTGGCTCCCGCGAGGCGGCGTTCGAGCTTCCGCGAGCTCTCGGAATACCCGTGTATGACGTCAACCAGACCGGGTATCCCTCGCGCATGCGCGAGTGGAACTCCAGACAACGCAAGGGTTCCCACTAAGTCGGTGGTATGCCGTGTCCTCCCGTGCCAAGGTTGGGACACTGAGACGAAGGAGAGCATCCAATGACCAAAGATGAAGGCACGTCCGACAGTGACAAGCCGACCGCTGCGAGCTCGGCCGAGGACGTGAAGCGCAAGTTCCGCGAGGCGCTCGACAAGAAGCATGCCCATGGCGGACGCGACGTCTCCGACGAGGGCGAGAGCGCGAAGATCCACGGCGCGCACGGACCGGCCAAGGCCCAGCAGATGTTCCGGCGCAAGAGCGGCGGCTGAGCGACACCGTTCGGGCAGTCGACGACCACCCACGGACAAGGGAACCAGCCATGTGACGTGGCTGGTTCCCTTGCGTTGGATCGGTTGTATCCCGAGTGGTCAGGCCTGCGACTCCGCGATCCCCACCAGCGTGCGGACTCCGAAGCCTGTGCCCTGTTTCGGGGTGTAGCCCCAGGGGGCCTTGTCGTTGAACGCCGGTCCGGCGATGTCGAGGTGTGCCCACGGGATCGGTTGGCCACTCTTCCCGCTGCCGATGAACTCACTCAGGAACCAGCCCGCGAAGATCACTCCGGTCGGGCCTGACTGCAACAGATCGGCGACGGGGGAGTCCAGGGTCGGACGGATGTCCTCGAGCAGCGGGAAGGGCCAGAAGGGCTCACCCACCGCATCGGCGATGACCTTGACGCGCTCCCGCAGTTCGTCGTCGTTGCTCAGGACCGCCGCGGTGCGATCGCCCAGCGCCGCCACTGCCGCGCCGGTCAGAGTGGCGATGTCGATGATGAGGTCGGGCTTCTTCTCCGAGGCCAGAGCCAGGCCGTCGGCCAGGACCATGCGGCCTTCGGCGTCGGGGTTGTTGAGCTCGACAGTCTTTCCGCCGCGGATGGTGACGACGTCGCCCGGGCGGCAGGCACCGGTGCCGGGCATGTTCTCGGCGAGGCAGAGATACGCGGTGACCTCCACGGGCAGAGCGAGCTCGGCGATGGCGAAGATGGCGGAGGCGACAGCGGCAGCGCCCGCCATGTCGCACTTCATCGTGGTCATGCTCTTGGGGGGTTTGATGGCCAGGCCGCCGGAGTCGAAGGTGATGCCCTTGCCGACGAACGCGACGTGCTTCTGTTGCTTGCTTGCCTGGGCCGGCTTGTAGTGCAGCGTGACCAGGCGGGGACCGCGCGCCGAGCCGCCGCCAACCGTCACGTGGCCGCCGAAGCCCCCACGACTCAAACCACTCTCGTCGAGCACCGAGTACTTCACGGCGCTGCCCGCTGCACGTTTCTTGATCTCTGCGGCGAACGACGCCGGATAGAGGTCGCTCGGGGCCTTGTTGACCAGGTCGCGTGTGTAGGTCGTGGCCGTGCCGAGGGCGACGGCACGCTTGACCGCGCCGCGCAGACCCCGGTCACGTGCCAGCGGTGAGACAAGGGTGAGGGACTTGACCGGAGCCGATGTGGGCCCTGCCGCCGCACTCGTGATGGTGAAGGCCCCGAAGACCGCGCCCTCAGCAGTGGCGGTGGCCTCGGCGACGCTCGTTCCCGGGGCCACCACGATCGCCGCGGAAAGACCACCGAGCTGGCGTGTGGCTGACCCGACTGCTCGGCGGACGGCTTCGGCGTCCAGCGGTGCTCCATCGGCCAGAGCCTTGCCGGCGCCGGTCACGACGACCAGTGCGGCTGCGATACCGGGCACCGCGACGAGCTTGACCACCTCGTCGGCACCGCCCTTGGCCTTGAGGGTCAACAGCGCGGACTCGAGGTGGGCGACGGTCTGGTCACCAAGTCCGTGACCTGGCGCCAGTACAGCCCCCTTGTCGGTCTGGATCGAGACGAGGACGAGCGCATCGCCCTTCAGCTCGGCCGCGATGCGGTCGGACACCTTCAACGTGGTCACAGGTTGTTGTCCTTCGTGTTGGGGCTGAGGCGGCGGGGTGGGCCGCGGTCGGGTGAGAACGGGTTGTCGCCCACGCTGAGGATAACGACGATCCTCTTGCCGATACGGTGACCCACATGACCGACGCCTCCCTCAAGACCTCCCCCCTCCACGACCGTCACGTTGCGCTCGGCGCGAAGATGGCGGACTTCGGCGGCTGGGAGATGCCCATCGAGTATCCCGGCGGCGGCGTCGTGCGCGAGCACACGGCGGTCCGTGAACGCGTGGGCGTCTTCGACGTCAGCCATCTGGGCAAGGCCAGCGTGAAGGGGGCGGGCGCGGCCGAGTTCATCAACTCTGCACTGACCAACGACCTGGGTCGGATCACCTATGGCAAGGCGCAGTACACCCTGTGCTGCGACCCGTCCGGCGGAGTGGTCGATGACCTGATCGTCTACCTGCGAGCGGACGACGATGTCTTCCTCATCCCCAATGCTTCCAACACTGCTGAGGTCGTTCAGCGGCTGCAGGCGGCCGCGCCTGAGGGGTTGCAGGTCGAGAACCTTCATGACGGCTTCGGCGTGATCGCGGTCCAGGGGCCCAAGAGCGACGAGGTCCTCCAGGCCCTCGGGCTGCCGACCGGCCATGAGTACATGTCCTTCGTCGAGGCCGAATGGAACGGCAAGCCGGTCATCGTCTGCCGCACCGGTTACACCGGCGAGCACGGCTACGAGCTGGTGCCGCGCTGGGACGACTCGTTGGCGTTCTGGGATGCGCTCATCGAGGCCGCAGCACCCTTCGGAGGTCTGCCCTGCGGGCTCGGGGCGCGCGACACGCTGCGCACCGAGATGGGCTACCCGCTGCATGGCCATGAGCTGAGCCTGGACATCTCGCCGGTGCAGGCACGGGCCGGCTGGGCGGTTGGCTGGAAGAAGAACGCGTTCTGGGGCAAGGATGCCCTGACGGCCGAGAAGGCCGAGGGTCCGAAGCGGGTGAACTGGGGCCTGCTGGCCACCGGTCGCGGGGTTCCGCGCTCACACTGCGAGGTCAAGGGCACCGATGGCGCCGCGCTGGGCGAGGTCACCTCCGGGACGTTCTCCCCGACGCTGAAGCAGGGAATTGCCTTGGCGCTGCTGCATCCCAGCGTCAAGGAGGGCGATGAGGTCGTCATCGACGTGCGCGGGCGAGACCTGGCCGCCAGGGTCGTCAGACCCCCATTCGTCCAGGTGCAGGTTCGGGAGGGCTGACCACCGATGGTCACTGGCCACCTGGTGCGAGCCATCTGAGAGACCTCTTGGAGCCCCTTCGGACCGCTGACAGCATTAGGGTCAGGAGTTCTTGCCGACATTGCTCAGAGGTGGACCCTTGTCAGCGATCGACGACCAACAGCGCAGCGACCTGGGCTTGGGGTGACCATGTCTGAACGTCCAGAACCCCTGTTGCCGCTGGGATTGCGTCTGCGTGACCGCCGAGTCGTGGTCGTGGGTGGGGGGCCGGTTGCGCTACGCCGCGTCGGTGCTCTCCTGGCAGCTCGCGCCAAGGTCATTCTGGTTTCGCCCACCGCAGTGGTGGCACTGGAAGACCTCGCCGATCGTGGCCAGATCGAATGGCATCAGCGGCCCTATGAGCCGGGGGACCTGCAGGACGCCTGGCTCGCGATGGCCTGCACCGCTGACGCCGAGGTCAACGCCGAGGTGCTCGTAGCGGCGGACGCGGCCCGCATCTTCTGCTTGCGGGCCGACGACGCCTCTCAGGCCTCAGCGTGGATGCCGGCCACCGGCCGCCGCGGGCGAGCCACCGTCAGCGTCCACGCTGACCGCGACCCACTGACCGCGGCTGCGTTGCGTGACGCGGCCGTCGCGGCTGTGGAGACCGCATTGCGGCAGGAGCCCCGGGGTCGTTCCCGGCGCGAGGCGCAGTCTGACGGTTCTGGCCGGGTGATCCTGGTCGGAGGTGGCCCAGGCGATCCGGAGCTGTTGACCCTCAAGGGTTTTCAGGCGTTGGCAGATGCCGATGTTGTCGTCGTTGACCGGCTCGCGCCGCTGGCAGCGCTGGACGGGCTGCGTGAGGGCGTCGAGATCATCGACGTCTCCAAGATCCCCCATGGGCGATCCACGCCCCAGGAGGAGATCAACGACATCCTGGTCAGCCGCGCCCGTGAAGGTCGCGTCGTGATCCGGCTCAAGGGCGGAGACCCGTTCGTGTTCGGACGCGGCCACGAAGAGGTCATCGCATGCAACCAGGCCGCAGTCCCGGTCGAGGTCATCCCCGGCGTCTCGTCGGCCATCGCGGCACCCGAGCTGGCCGGCATACCGCTCACTCATCGGGGTGTCTCGCAAGGATTCACGGTGGTCTCCGGCCACGCGGCCCCCGACGATCCACGCAGCACGCTGGACTGGGCGGCCCTGGCTCGGGGAGGCACCACCCTCGTCGTCCTGATGGGTGTCGAGACCCTGCCCTCGATCGTCGGCGCGATGGTTGACGCCGGTCGTGACGGGGACACCCCTGTCGCCTGCGTGATGGATGGCGGTATGCCGAGCCAGCTGGTCGTGCTGACCACTCTGGCCGCGATCGTCAGCTCGGGCCCGCCGCCCGAGCTCCGGTCTCCTGCAGTGACCGTCATCGGAGCCGTCGCCGCGTTCGCCGCCATCTAAGGGGTTGATGGCTGGATAAGGTGACGTTCATGACTGATGAGTGGACGTGGTCCTATCTCGACGCTGATGCCAAGGCGATGAAGGGTGAGTCACTGCTCAGGACCGGGTTCCCCTCACAGAGCGAAGCGGAGAGCTGGCTCGGTGAGCAGTGGCGGGCGCTGACCGACGCCGGAGTCGAATCGGTCACCCTTCTGCACGAGGGAACGGTGGTGTACGGGCCCATGAGCCTGCGAGCAGCCCAATGAGCACCTCGCAGGACAACGCAACCTTGGGCGCCGGACTGGTCGCGGACCTCGAACGCCAGGTTCGCGCCGCGCAGAGCCAGTGGCACTCGCCCGCAGTCAGCGCCGGCATCGTCCGGGACGGCTCACTCGTGTGGTCCACACATGTCGGCGCGGCCCGGCTGGACCCCATGCTGGCGCCCACCGACGACACGCAGTACATGATCGGTTCGATCACCAAGACGTTCACCGCCGTGCTGGTCATGGCGCTGCGTGACGCCGGCAGGATGTCGCTGGACGACCGGCTGGAGCGGTATCTGCCACAGACCAGGCATGGGGCCGTCACGATCCGTTCGTTGCTGGCGCACGCGTCGGGTCTTCAGCGCGAGCCGGTGGGTCGGATCTGGGAGAGCCTGGAGCCTCCGGACTCCGAGAGGCTGCTGCGCGAGCTCGAGGACGCCGAGCAGGTTCTGCCCTCCCACCTCGCGTTCCACTACTCCAACCTCGCGTTCGCGCTGCTGGGGCAGATCGTGGAACTGCTGGAGGGCCGGCCGTGGGGTGACGTCGTCACCGAGCGCATCCTGGCGCCTCTGGAGATGAAGAACACCGGTCTGATCCCTGATGACGCGACTGGGGCCCTGGGTTACCAGGTGCATCCGCACACCTCGGTCGCGACCCTCGAACCGGTCTTCGAGCTCAGGGCGGCAGCGCCATTTGGCGGACTCTGGAGCACCGTTGCCGACCTTGGCCGTTACGCCGCATTCGTCGCGGACCCGATCGGGGAGATTCTCTCGCCCGACACCATGGACGAGATGTGCCAGCCGGTGATCATGACCGACGTCGAGGGCTGGAGCCGCGCGTTCGGGCTGGGATATGACCTCCAGCGCAGCGGCGAGCGGGTTCTGGCCGGTCACGGAGGAGCGATGCCGGGCTTCCTTGCCGGGCTTCGGGTCCGACGCCAGGACCGGGTCGGAGCCGTGGTCTTCGCCAACAGCACTGCGGGTGCCGAGACCACGGTTCTCGCCGCTGGGCTGATCGACGCCGTCCTCGATGCCGAGCCCTGCGTGGCTCCCTTGTGGACGCCATCCCAGCCGCAGCCGGACTTCGACGGCATGCTCGGCAGCTGGTGGGCGGAGGGCGCCGAGATCGTCTTCGAGGTGCGCGACAACGTCTTGTGGTCCCGGATCCCGGGCGGGCCGCCGGCATCGGATACCCGCTTTGCCCGGACCGACGCTGATCGATTCCGCGCCGTGGCAGGACGTGAGCGCGGCGAGCTGCTCGAGCTCAGCCGTGGATCGAGCGGCGCGGTCGAGCGGATGCATCTCGCGACATACGCGCTCACCCGTACTCCGACGGCCTTCGCCAACCTGCTCGGCTGAGTGCGGCAGGGCAGAGGCGACCAGGGGTCCTAGTCGAGCTTTGTGCCTCGGGCGATCTGGGGGCGTGGAAGCCTCGAGCGCCGCATCTGGAAGGCGCGGATCACGGCATACATGGCTGATCCGCGTGGGGGTGCCTGGCCGAACTTGGCGAGGATCTTGGCCTTTGTACGCCGCCACATCAGGAAGGCGTCGAGCGCGCCGGTGACGATCAGGCCGTAGACCAGGACGAACACCATCAGCGAGCTCAACGATGCCAACTTGGGGGCGAAGATGGGCACGGCGCTCAACAACAGCACGAGGACCATGATGGGCAGCATGAACTCGCCGAGGTTCCAACGGGCGTCCACCACGTCGCGGATGTAGCGCTTGACCGGACCCTTGTCGCGAGCAGGCAGGGCCGACTCGTCGCCCGACAACATCGCGGCCCGTTGCTTGGCGCGAGCCACCCGGTTGGCCTCGCGCGACTGGCCGGCCGCAGCCTTGCGATCCGTGGGCACGAGGGGCCGTTTGCGGGCCGCCTCCTGGTCTCGCCGGGACGGTGTGGGGTGATTCTTGGCACCTGGTCGATCGGCATACGTGATTGCCGATGGAGCGCCGTTCCGGGGGGCTTTCTTGCGTCCAAACACGGAACTCACTGTATGTCGTCCGGCCGGGTGCCCGCGTATCGGCCATGGCCCGCCCGGGCAAGAGGTTGGACGTGGAAGGGGGTGGGTACGCTCGCGATCGTGACCAATGACGTTCTCGCCCCTGACCTTGACCCTGCTCGGCGCAACGCCCTCCGGGCACGTGTGGCCGAGCTCCTGCCCACGTTGCGCCAGGACCTCGAGGCACTCACCCGGATCCCCAGTGTCTCGCTGGCCGCGTTCGACCAGGCACACGTGGAAGCCAGCGCGCAGGCTGTCGCCGAGCTGATGCGAGCCGAAGGTCTCGACGTGGAGATCATCAGGGAGGGTGGCCGACCAGCCGTCCTCGGACACATCGACGGGCCCGAGGGCTCGCCCACGGTGATGCTGTACGCCCACCACGACGTCCAGCCGGCCGGGGCTGAATCCGACTGGGACAGCGCGCCGTTCGAGCCCACCGAACGCGATGGAAGGGTCTATGCCCGCGGCGTCGCCGACGACAAAGCTGGCGTCATGGCCCACATCGCAGCTCTGCGGGCGCACTCCGGATCGCTGCCCGTCGGCGTCACCGTGTTCGTCGAGGGCGAGGAGGAGATCGGCTCCGACAGCCTTGGCACCATTCTTGAGCGGCACGGCGAGAAGCTGCGCGCGGATGCGATTGTCCTTGCCGACTCGACCAACTGGGCGGTGGGGGAGCCGGCGCTGACCACGACCCTTCGCGGTCTGGTCCGCGTGGTGCTCACGGTCCGGACATTGGACCACGCGATCCACAGCGGGATGTTCGGTGGCGCGGTCCCGGATGCACTCACGGCGCTGATCAGGATGATCGCCACCCTGCACGACACCGAGGGGAACGTCGCCGTCACGGGTCTGGCCTCCGGCGTCGCCTCCGATCTGGACTATCCCGAGGATCGACTTCGCGAGGAGTCAGGACTGCTCGACGGCGTCGAGATGATCGGCTCCGGATCGATCCTGACCCGGCTCTGGGCCAAGCCATCGATCACCACGATCGGCATCGACGCGCCGTCCGTGGCCACCTCGTCCAACACCCTGATTGCGCAGTCAGCGGCCAAGATCTCGATGCGCATTGCCCCCGACGAGGATCCGAGCGAGGCCTATCGGCTGCTCGCCGAACACCTCCGGGCCAACGTGCCGTGGGGCGTCAAGGTCGAGATTCACCTTGACGACGAGGGCTCCGGATTCAGTGCCGACGCCAACGGTCCTGTCTATGACCAGGCGCGGGCTGCCTTCACCGACGCGTGGGGGGTCGCGCCGGTCGACATCGGGGTCGGTGGTTCCATCCCGTTCGTGGCCGCGTTCGCCGAGAGGTTCCCGGACGCCGGCATCCTGATCACCGGTGTCGAGGACCCTGATGCTCGCGCTCACGGCGCCAACGAGAGCCTGCACCTCGGTGAGTTCGAGCGGGTCTGCGTGGCCGAGGCTGTCCTGCTCGAACGGCTGGGTCTCCTGCGCCTCTGACCCTTGTGGTTCGACCCCGCCCGGGACGCGTCCTGCCCCGGTCGTTCGGCTGGGTTCTCTGTGGTCAGCGCGATGGTCGCGAGTCGGTTCCGTCAGTCCTTGTTGGGGACGCCGGGCAGTGCGAGCATCTGGTTGAGGGCAGCTCTGGCCGAGCGGGCGACGTCCGGGTCAACCGTGATCTGGTTGACGACCCGCCCTGACACCAGCGACTCCAGCGCCCAGACGAGGTGCGGCAGGTCGATGCGGTTCATCGTTGAGCAGTAGCAGACGTTCTTCTCCAGGAAGGCGATGTTCTGCTTCGGGAACATCGTCGCGAGCCGCCGGACGAGGTTGAGCTCGGTGCCGACCGCCCATGAGCTGCCGTCCGGTGCGGCCGCAATGGTCTCGATGATCTTCTCGGTCGAGCCGACTGCGTCCGCGGCTTCGACGACGTCGTACTGGCACTCGGGGTGGACGATCACCTTGACCCCCGCGATCGTGGCGCGTGCCGCGTCGATCGCTTCGACCGAGAACCGACCATGCACCGAGCAGTGCCCCCGCCACAGGATCACTCGCGCATCGCGGACCTGCTCGCGCGTCAGCCCCCCGGCCGGCTTGTGCGGGTCGAACACGACACAGTCCGCAAGCGAGAGGCCGAGCTCGCGGACTGCCGTGTTGCGCCCCAGGTGCTGATCGGGCAGGAACAGCACTTTGGCCTTGCCCCCGATGCCACCGCGTTGGTCAAAGGCCCACGACATCGCGGACCGGGCGTTGCTGGACGTGCAGATCGTGCCCCCCCGGCGACCGGTGAACGCCTTGATCGCCGCCGAGGAGTTCATGTACGTGACGGGCACGATGTCGTCGGCGACGCCCATCTCGGCCAGGTCGTCCCACGCGTCCTCGACCTGGGCGATCGCGGCCATGTCGGCCATCGAGCACCCCGCCGCCAGGTCAGGCAGGATGACCCGTTGGTGCTCCGCGGTCAGGATGTCGGCCGACTCGGCCATGAAGTGCACACCGCAGAAGACGATGTATGGCGCGTCCGGCCGCGCGGCTGCTTCCTTGGCCAGCTTGAAGCTGTCGCCCGTGACGTCGGCGAACTCGATCACCTCGTCGCGCTGATAGTGGTGGCCCAGGACGAAGACCTTGTCCCCGAGAGCAGTCCTCGCGTCCCGTGCGCGTTTGACCAGACCAGGGTCCGAAGGTGCTGGCAGCTCACCGGGACACTCGACGCCGCGCTCGGTGGCGAGCTCGCGGCCCTGGCCGAGGACGAGCAGCGGCAAAGACGCGCGACGTGGCTGTTCCGTTGTGGTGCTCACGCTGTGATCGTATGCCGCTGCGCCGGCGACGCGCATCGCTGATCGTGTGGGGCGACGAATGCCGTCCCGGCACCGGCCCTAGGTTTGGCACCGAATAACGTGCACCGTCGCTAGGTTTGGCACTGGATTAGCCGCACCGCACCTAGGTTTGGCACTGGATTAGCCGCACCGTCCCTAGGTTTGGCACTGAACTGGCAGCACCGTCCCTAGGTTTGCCAGAATCTGGGTTCGTTCGAACCGCAGGGAGATGAGAAGTCGCGCATGCACTATGTCGTCAGCGATCTGCACGGGCACGTGGACCATCTGGTTGCGGCCCTTCGGCGAGCGAGCCTGATCGACGCCGACCAGGCCTGGTGCGGGGGGACGGCGCGCCTCACCTTCCTGGGTGACTACTTCGACCGCGGTCCCGATGGGATAGCGGTGGTCGACCTGATCCGCCGGCTGGAGGGCGAGGCCGGCGCCACGGGCGGCCGGGTGGATGCCCTGATCGGCAACCACGAGATCCTTGCCCTGGGGATGCGCCGCTTCGGCGACGAGCGCGTCCCATCAGAGTTCGGGGGCCGGAGCAGCTTTGCACGCAGCTGGGCGCTGAACGGCGGCCAGCCCAGCGACCAGCACCGACTCACACAGGAGCACATCGCCTGGCTGAGCGGCCTCGATGCCATCGCCCTGACCGGTCCCGACCTGTTGCTCCATGCGGATACGACCGAGTATCTCCGCTGGGGCGACACCTCCGACCAGATCAATGACGCCGTCCGCGAGGTGCTCGCCGGTGACGATCTTGGGCAGTGGTGGAGCTGTTTCGTCCGGCTGACAACCCGTTACGCCTTCGCGGGCGTCGACGGTGCGCAGGGGGCGGCGGAGCTGCTCGAGCGACTCGGTGGCGAACGAATCGTCCACGGCCACAGCTTCATCTCGACCTTCTTGGGTCTGGACTCCAGCCAGGTCACCGGCCCACTGTCGTACGCGGGCGGGCGGGCGCTGGCCATCGACGGTGGAATCTACGATGGGGGACCCTGCTTGGTCGTCCGGCTCGCCCCTGATGAACCCGCTGTCTGAGAGCATGGGCAGATGCGGGTCCTGATTTCCCCCGACTGCTTCACCGGCACTCTCACCGCCAGCCAGGCCGCCGAGGCGATCGCCGAGGGCTGGGCCCGCGGCGCGCCTCAGGACGTCCTCCGGCTCCTCCCGCTCAGCGATGGCGGCCCTGGATTTCTGGATGTGCTGTCCAGTGCGCTCGGGGGAGTCACTGTCCTCGTCACGGTCGCCGACCCGCTTCGACGGCCAACCCCCGCGTCGATCCTGATGACGGAGACGGACGGCATACGAACCGCGTACGTGGAGTCCGCGCAGGCATGTGGTCTGCACCTGCTTGCGCAGCGCGAGCGCAACCCGATGGTGACCAGCACGTACGGCGTGGGGCAGCTGATCGACGCGGCCGTGGCTGAAGGCGCCACGCGAGTCGTGGTCGGGCTCGGCGGCAGCGGCACCAACGACGGGGGAGCCGGCATGCTCGCGGCCCTCGGAGTGGGGAGCCCGGACGAACTGGGGGTGGGTGGCGCCAAGCTAGGGAACCTGCCAGCCCATGCCCTGCGCGGCTTCACGGGGATCCGCGAGCGGTTCCAGGCGATCGACATCGTCCTTGCCACCGACGTCGACTCGCCCCTGCTCGGGCTTCAGGGCGCGAGCGCGGTGTTCGCGCCTCAGAAGGGGGCCACACCCGAGATGGCCCAGGAGCTCGAGTCGGCGTTGGGGCACTTCAGCGAGGTGGTCCGCAGCACTCTTCCAGCCGGGACGGACCTGCTCACCGGCAAGGAGATGCGGCTCGACCGGGTTCCGGGGGCCGGCGCGGCGGGTGGTCTGGGGTACGGGCTGCTCCTGCTCGGGGGACGGCGGGTGAGCGGGGTGGAGGCCGTGCTCGAGGCGGTCGGTTTCGACGAGCTGGCGGGGACCACCGACCTTGTCGTCACCGGCGAGGGAACCTTCGACTGGCAGAGCCTGCAGGGCAAGGTCGTGGCTGGCGTTGCCCAAGCGGCGCTTGCCAAGGCCAAGCCGACCGTCGTCATCGCGGGTCAGGTTCTCGTGGGGCGTCGCGACACGATGGCGTTGGGCATCAGCGGGACCTATGCCGTGGCAGAGAACCCCGCGCAGGTCGCAGCCGCCCTCGCGGACCCCGCGGGCACCCTCAGCGCCAGGACCGTAAGAGTGGCATCCACCTGGTCCCCTCGCCGAACCTGACGACGTACGCTTGTGATGTTGGGAACACATTCCGGCGCCCGCGGGTTGGCAACGTTGCACTGACTGCCCCGCGATCATCGACATGTTCGACTTTTCAGATGCTCGACCAACCAGATGAAGGATTCAGCACATGAGTGTTCAGGACGACACCCAGGCCCGCCTCTCGCACGCAGTTGCCGAAGAAGCGGCAGTAAGCAAGCCTGCCCATGGCGTACTGCTGACGGACGTTGCTGCAGCCAAGGTCACGAGCCTGCTCGAGCAGGAGGGTCGTGACGACCTTCGCCTTCGCGTGGGTGTGCAGCCCGGCGGTTGCTCCGGCTTGGTCTACCAGCTCTACTTCGACGAGCGCACCCTCGACGGCGACCTGGTCGTTGACTTCGGCGGGGTCGAGGTCGTCATCGACCGGATGAGCGCCCCTTACCTCGATGGCGCGACGATCAACTTCGCAGACACCATCGAGAAGCAGGGCTTCACGATCGACAACCCGAACGCCGGCAGCTCATGCGCGTGCGGCGACTCGTTCAGCTGAGCTGAGACGAGGATTTACCAAGGCTGAACGTGGCCGGCAATGCCTGCGTCGAGCGGGCATTGCCGGCCACGACGCGTTGACGGGCGGGCCTGCCCAGTGCTGTATGTCCTCGACGCGGTTTGTCCTCAGCCGCACTGCCCTATGAGCCGTATGCCGCGAGTCCATCCACCAGCGCGGCGGCGTCGTCCGGGACATCGATCGGGCCGAATGCCGATGCGACCCACGGCCGGGGGAGCGTGACATCGACCTTGACCTCGCGGCTGTCCTGCGCCAGCTCGGCGAGGCTGCCCTCGTCAATGCCGTCACGGGGGCCGGGGACGTAGATGGACGTTGTCATGCATCCACCGTAATTCGCTTGGTGGACCAGGGGAATCGATACCAATGGGTAACACTGACCAGTAACGTGGGCTGCGGCGGTTACGCGGTAAGTTGCCGGGGTGCATATTGCTCTCACCGGATCCATCGCCACCGACCACCTGATGACCTACAAGGGCCGTTTCGCCGACTCCCTGGTCGTCGACCAGCTCGACAAGATCGCGCTTTCCTTCCTGGTCGAGGACCTCGAGATACATCGTGGCGGTGTCGCCGCCAACATCGCGTTCGGCATGGCCAACCTCGGAGAGCGACCGATCCTGGTGGGAGCGGCTGGGGAGGACTTCACGGAATACCGGTCCTGGCTGGAGCGCCACGGGGTGGACTGTGACTCGGTGCATATCTCGGAGACCCGGCACACGGCCCGTTTCGTGTGCACCACAGATGACCAGATGGCGCAGATCGCCACGTTCTACGCCGGCGCCATGAGCGAGGCCCGCGAGATCGAGCTGGGCCCGGTAGCCACCCGCGTCGGGGGACTGGATCTTGTGGTGATCAGCTCCAACGACCCTGAGGCCATGCTGCGTCACACCGAGGAGTGCCGGACCCGCAAGATCCCGTTCGCAGCCGATCCATCCCAACAGCTGGCCTTCATGGACGGCGAGTCGATCCGAGAGCTGATCGACGGAGCGGCCTACCTGTTCACCAACGAGTACGAAGCGGCGCTGACCGAGCAGAAGACCGGTTGGAGCAGCGACGAGATCGCCAAGCGCGTCCAGACACGTGTCATCACCAAGGGCAAGAATGGGGCTCTTATCGCCACCGATGGTGAGGAGCCGTTCGAGATCTTCGTGGCCAACGAGGTGCGCAAAGCTGATCCGACCGGTGTCGGCGATGCTTTTCGGGCTGGCTTCCTCAGCGGCCTCTCGTGGGGGCTGGGACACGAACGTTCGGCGCAGACCGGCTCGATGCTGGCGACCTACGTCGTGGAGACGGTAGGCACCCAGGAGTACGAGCTGGGCCGCCGGCGGTTCCTCGAGCGTTTCACCCAGGCATACGGTGCCACGGCGAGCGAAGAGATCGAGCCCCACCTCACCTGTCCGCGCCCCTGAGCGGTCGGCCTGATTCGCATGCCTATCGAGCCTGCGGCCTCGCGTTGGCAGCTGGATCTCGGCCACGCAACACCGAAGGACGACCTCGTGGGGGTCGGCGCCGACCTCGAACCCGGCACTCTGCTGATGGCCTATCGCGCAGGACTGTTCCCGATGGGCGTGGGAGAGGACGGCAGCGCGCCGATCGGATGGTGGTCCCCGGACCCGCGGGGAGTCCTCCTGCCCGGCCATATCAAGATCAGCCGGTCATTGCGAAAGTCATTGCGTTACTTCGAGATTCGAGTTGACACAGCATTCTCGGAGGTCATGGCGGCCTGCGCTGACCCTTCACGCGAAGGCCGCTGGATCACGCCGGGGATCACCACGGCCTACACCCGCCTGCACGAGCTCGGATGGGCTCACTCGGTCGAGGCGTGGCGCGATGGTGAGTTGGTCGGCGGTCTCTATGGCCTGGCCGTCGGCGGGCTGTTCGCGGGGGAGTCGATGTTCCATCACGCGACCGACGCATCCAAGTGCGCCCTCGTGGGGCTCTGTGACCGGGTGTTTGCCGATGACGAACCCCGCCGGCTCATCGACGTGCAGTGGGTCACCCCACATCTGGCGAGCTTGGGGATCTCACCGGTCCGGCGCAGCGACTATGTCGCGCGGCTCCAGCGTGCCCTGTTGGTGCCGGCACCAGAGGCTTTCGGCGGGTGAGCACGGAGCGCGACGACGAACCGCAGGTATGCCGGGTGAGTGGTCGCCGGCGCGTCTGCCAGCGTCGCCTCGGTCACCTCGCCCACCTCGGTCACGTCGGTCACCTCGCGCAGCTCATGGTCGCGCATTCGGCACCAGGCGGGTATGTCGTGGCGGGCTGCAGGGTCGGTCGCCAGCACGATAACCAGGGTTCCCGCTGTCGCGTTCTGGGCGGCCGCGGCGAGGCGTATCACGGGCAGCGGGCAGCGCAGCCCACGGGCGTCGACCTCTATCTGCGTCACAGGTCCGACGCCCCGAGATGAGCCCGGATGGTTGCCACGGCAGCGGGCAGCTCCGCGATGAACCGGTCGATATCGGAGCTGAGGTTCGGGGCAATTGCCTGCAACGGCAGGGTGATTCGAACGTTTCCGTGAGTGAGCACCCCCATCGCCGCCAGGACATGGCTGGGTTGGAGTGTGCTCGAGGTGCACGCCGAGCCGGACCCGACGGCGAACCCCCGACGGTCGAGCTCGGTCGACAGGGCCTCGCCGTCGACATACAGAAGGGAGAACGTCAGGACGTGGGGGAGGCAGTCGTCAGCATCTCCCACGACCTCCACGTCACGCAGGCCGCTGGCGGCGGCGCGCAGTCGCCGGAGGATGGCTGAGGATCCGGTGGCCTCGTCTGCACGGGTCGCCTGGGTCTGCCGCCAGGCCTCCGCTGCAGCCAGTGCGATCGCGACCACCGGCTCCACATCGGTGCGCCCTTGCTCGATCTCACTGACCGGGCCCGGGCGTTGCCACCGGGTGCGCTCGGGGACGACGAGCACACCCAGACCCGCCGGGCCACCCCACGAACGGGCGTCCCCTGCCATGACGTCGAAAAGCGAAGGCGCGGGGTCACGCCCCAGGGAGGCCATGGCGTCCACGAGCAGTGGAATGCCCTGTGTCCGGCACAGCTCCTGAGCCTGCTCGAGGGGTTGGCGGGTGCCGATCTCCCCATTGGCGGACTGGACCGCCGCCACGACCGTGCTGGGGACGGCAACGGCCTGCCGCAGCGCCGACAGGTCCACACGTCCGTACCGGTCCACGGGCACCTCTGCGAACAGTGACGGGTCCTCCGCCTGAGCCGCGTAGTACCGGCCGGTGGTGAGGATTGCGGAGTGTTCGACAGAGGTGGCGACGATGCGCGCGCCGCGGCGGCGGCCGGCATACCGCAGTCCCTCCAGGCCGGCCCGGATCGCTGCGGGGCCTCCCGGCAGGAACGAGACCTCGGGTGGGCGCACACCCAGCCCGTCAGCGAGCACCTCGCGTGCCTGGTCCAGCAAGGCTCGTGCCGTGCGCCCCTCGGAGTACAGCCGTCGCGGGTCGGCCCAGCCTGCGTCCATGGCCGCCATCAGGGTTTCCCTGGCGGCCGGCAGCATCGGTGCGCTCGCTGCGTCGAGAAGAACTCGGGGTCGACCCGCCCGCAGATCGGGGTCGGAGTGTGGCGCCACGCTCCGACGTTATCCCTTCCCATCGCGCAAGTCTGGGATAGCATTTCTGGGGTCGGCTTGGTCCTCATTACCGGAAGGTGCGCCCCTTGCCTCGGCACGATCAAATTTCCGTTCGCATGAAGCGGCGGGGACTGACCGTCACCAGTCTTGCGTTGGCCAGCGCACTTGCCCTCAGCGGCTGCAGCGGGGCGTTCTCCCGGGGTCTGCTCCCACACGGCGTGACCGATCAGAGCAGCCGGATCACCAGTCTCTGGACCGGTTCCTGGTGGGCCGCTCTTGGCGTCGGTGTGCTGGTCTGGGGGCTGATCCTGTGGTGCGTGGTGGCCTATCGGCGGGGCAAGAACGACGTCGGCCTGCCCGTGCAGCTGCGCTACAACGTGCCGATCGAGATCCTCTACACGGTCGTGCCGTTGTTCATGATCGCGGTCCTGTTCTTCTACACGGCCCGCGACGAGACGGCGGTGCTGGACATCTCCAAGAAGCCTGACGTAACGGTCAATGTCATTGGCAAACAGTGGAGCTGGGACTTCAACTACATCGAGGCTGGCACCTTCGAGTCCGGCACCATGGCCGAGCTGACCGGCCAGCCGGGCGTTGCCGCCACTCTGCCCGCGCTCTACCTTCCCGTGAAC
>DATCQG010000068.1:0-2872 GCA_036569625.1 Dermatophilaceae bacterium
ACCTAGGGGGTAAGTAGAGTGCAACTAAGGCAGTTTACGAACTGGCCCATCAGGTCTGGGTGGTTCCGCATGACCGCGCGTGGGCGTGCGGTCATGTGGGCAGGTCGAAGGATTCCCGGCACAGCCTGGATATGCGGAAGCTCGCTCAAGCACGAGAGGGAGTCCCGCAGGCGGAACGATGACTGGACACGTTTGGAGCCAACCCGGTGTCCGTAGGACGATCCTCCACCGGGCACAGCGGACACCCCGCACGTTGCTGTACCGCCGTGCTGTGCTTCCCGACGCTCCTCAGATCTTCGCGTTGATCGACTGCAAGCTCGAGTCCTCGCGGGTGCCACCCATGCCGTCACCCACCGTGCTGTAGTCCTCGATCCACTCGATCTTGTGCAGGTACTTGACCATCTTGTAGCCGTGGATGGACTCGACCCGTAGGCGTAGCGGCGCGCCGAATGTCAGTGGCAGCGGCCTGTCGTTCATGTCGAACGCCAGGATCGTCTCGTCCTCGTACACCAGGTCCTTCGGCAGACAGGTGTAATACGGCTCGAGCGGACGGCCGTCATACATCGTCTGTGCCGTGCCGTAGGAGGTCAGCATCAGGTAGTGGGCGTTGTCTTTGGGCTCGACCAGAGACAGCACGTCGGACAGCTTGACGCCGCCCCACTTGGCGATCCCGGTCCAGCCCTGCATGCAGGTGTGCATGGTGATCTGCTCCTGACGCGGCATGTCGCGTAGGTCGTCCAGCGTCAGCTTGATGGTCCTGTTCGTCAGACCGCCGACCTCGAGCTCGTAGCCCCGCCAGTCGTTCTGGCGCAGCGCCTCCCATTCGGGGGACTCCTCGGGGGTTGGGTGCCTGCCATTGGACCAGTGGTATGGCGAGATGTCCTGCTCCGTGTAGTGTCCCCGCTGCCTGGACTTCAGGCGGTTGACGAAGAGCGCACGGATCGGTTCCTCCAGGGTGTTGAGGAGGACTTGGGTTCGGCGCAGATCCTTGTGGCTCCAGTAGGACGCCCAGAGCCAGAAGGCGATGACCCCGGCGATCATCGTCAGCATGATCACCAGGCCCACAGCGAACCGTTCCGGCAGGTACTCACCGAACACCATGTTGGTGACGTTGTGCTTCGGGTAGGCAATGAAGACCAGCGACACGTGGAAGACCACGAAGACCGCGTAGATCGACATTCCGAGGAAGTGCAGGCTTCGAGCCGACTGGCGGTTGCCGAACAGCCTGGCGTACCAAGGGAATCGACCGACAACGGCCGGCGACATGGCAATGCCGGTGAGGATCATCATCGGCGCGACGATGAAGACGATGAACGCGTACATGAGCTGCTGGAGTGAGTCGTAGGGGTGGAAATGACTAACGGGCGGGAGGTTGAAGGTCAGGTAGGTCCGCGCCGACTCCCACGCCCCGGGGAAGACATCCCAGCCGGTCGGGACAAGGCGGCGCCACTGGCCGGTCCCGAACAGCAGAACGGCGTAGATCAGGCCATTGATCATCCACAGGAAGTTGGTCACGCCGTGCCAGCGACGCCCGAGGCCGATCTTCTTGCCGCCGGGCAGCGAGAACCACTTGGGGAGCACAAGCTCGTCGTCGCGCGCCATGTACTGGCCCTCCTGCGCTGGGACAACACGCTTGGTGAAGCGAATCCAGTCGGTACCAGGGACGCAGTGGTTGTTCCAGTACAGCCGCGGGTGGGACGACAGAATCTCGATTCCACTCCGGATCAGCACCCCGACGAAGATGAAGTTGATGAAGTGGGTGATGCGCAACCAGACCGGGAAACCGAGCTCCGGGGATGCCGCCACAGTGACCAATGCGTTCATGAGCATCCTCGTTCGAGTAATTCGGTGCAGGTGCAGGGTGGCCCTTGACCCGACTCTCGGCGTCGGATCAAGACGTCACCGAGGGTCCGCAGGTCCGGTAGTTACCGTGGGATCCATGGGCACGGGCTGCGCCTCGCCGTCGCCCGCACCGTGGTTGCCTGCGCCGCCGAGCTCAGGGCCTTTGAGGAGCCGGCGCAGCGCGTCGGCGTGCGCCGAGATGTTCAGATCCGGCGCGGCCGGTGCGCCGTCGGGCGGCGCGCCCGAGCCCAGGAACGGCTTGATGAGGTCCATAGGTAGCGGGAAGACGATGGTGGACTTCTCGCCGCCGAGCTCGAGCAGGGTCTGCAGGTAGCGCAGCTGGAGGGCGGCGGGGTTGCGGCTGAGGATCTCCGCGGCCTCGTAGATCTTCTGGGCAGCCTGGAACTCGCCCTCGGCGTTGATGATCTTGGCGCGCCGCTCGCGCTCTGCCTCGGCCTGGCGGGCCATGGCCCGCTGCATCGCCTCTGGGATCTCTACGTCCTTGATCTCGACGGTGGTGACCTTGATGCCCCATGGTTCTGTCTGCTCGTCGATGATGCGCCTCAGACTGTCGTTGAGCTGGTCGCGCTCAGCTAGGAGGTCGTCGAGCTCGGCCCTGCCCAGTACGGAGCGCAGCGTCGTCTGGGCGATCTGAGAGGTAGCGACCGGGTAGGCCTCCACCTCGGTGATGGCCCGCGCAGGGTCGGTGACCCGGAAGTAGGCGACGGCGTTGACCCGGGCCGGCACGTTGTCGCGAGTGATGACCTCTGGGGGCGGGATGGTCATGGTGACCGTCCGCAGGTCGACGCGCTCCATCCGGTCGACGAACGGGATCAGGAACACCAGACCCGGCCCGGCAAGGGGGCGCAGACGACCCAGCCGGAAGAGCACACCCCGCTGGTACTCCCGCAGCACCCGGGTGTTGACGACGCTCAGAGCGAGCAGAACGACCACTATCAGTGCTACGACATAGATCATGCGTCCTCCCGGACATCTGATCCCCAGCGGGTGCGCGAGGTCTGCGTCACCC
>DATCQG010000069.1:0-18817 GCA_036569625.1 Dermatophilaceae bacterium
GACGTTGACGTTCGTCTTGGGCCCGAGCATCTGCGTGACCTGCCCGAGGGCGCCGAGCTCGTCGTCACCTCACCGGGCCTGCGCCCCGACCATCCCATGCTGCTGGCGGCATCCGCCCGCGGAGTGCCGGTCTGGGGCGAGGTCGAGCTCGCATGGCGGATGCGTGCCGAGTCGGGCGCTGCGCCCTGGATCACGGTCACCGGGACCAACGGCAAGACCACGACGGTCAAGATGCTCGCCTCCATCCTGCAAGCCGCCGGCCTGCGCGCGACGAGCGCCGGCAACGTGGGCACACCGCTGCTCGAAGCCGTCCTGCACCCCGAGCCGTACGACGTGATTGCCGTTGAGCTCTCCAGCTTCCAGCTGCACTGGCAGAGGTCGGTCAGACCGGTGGCATCGGTATGCCTGAACGTCGCGCCCGACCACATCGACTGGCATGGGTCGCTGGAGGCATACAGCGCGGACAAGGCCAAGGTCTACACGGGCACTCAGCTCGCCTGCGTCTACAACGTCCAGGACCCGGTGACACAGCAGATGGTCAGGGATGCCGACGTCGTCGAGGGTTGTCGCGCCATCGGTTTCACTCTCGGCATCCCCGCCCTGTCCATGGTGGGGATGGTCGACGATGTCCTGGCTGACAGGGCATTCGTCGAGCAGCGCAAGACGTCGGCTGCGGAGCTGGCCACCCTGGCAGACCTTCAGAGACACTCGCCATCCGTGCCGCCCCACTATGTTGCCAACGCCCTCGCGGCTGCGGCACTGGCACGGGCTTACGGCGTTGGTCCGCTCTCGGTGCGTGACGGACTGCGAGCCTTTGTTCCCGACCCGCACCGGATCGCGGATGTGGCAACGGTCGACGGTGTGCGGTTCGTCGATGACTCGAAGGCCACCAACCCCCATGCTGCAGCGGCCTCGATCGTCGCCTTCGAGCACGTCGTGTGGATCGCGGGAGGCCTGCTCAAGGGTGCTGATGTGGACGCGTTGGTCCAGTCGGTTGGCGATCGACTTCGGGGCGTCGTCCTGATCGGGGCCGACCGCCAGCAGATTGCCCGGGCGCTGGCGCGACACGCACCTGATGTCCCCGTGGTCGACCTGCCCAACACGGACACTGGGGTCATGGATCTCGTGGTGGCTCGCGCCGGCGACCTGGCTCAGCCCGGTGACGTCGTCCTGCTTGCGCCTGCCGCAGCGTCCATGGACATGTTCGCCAACTATGGCGTGCGTGGCGACGCCTTCGCCGAGGCGGTGCGCCGCTACGCGAGCCGGGACCAGGGGCCCGCGGCATCGTGACCACCACCTCACGGCGGCCCGCCTCGTCAGCAGGGCGTTCTGCTTCGGCGTCCGCAGCGCCTGACTCCCCGCGACTGGGCGGGAGCATGCCCCGGTGGCAGCACCTCGAGTCCCCGGTCACGACGTACTACCTGCTGCTCAGCGCAACCGCGATGTTGGTCGTGATCGGCCTCGTCATGGTGCTCTCGGCCTCCAGCGTGACGTCCTACAAGGACACCAACTCGTCCTACACGGTCTTCTTCACCCAGCTCGAGTCCGCTGTCTTTGGCGTCATCGGTGCCTTCATCGCCACCCGGATCCCGTTGATCACCTGGAAGCGCCTGTCAGTGCCGGCCATGGTGGCTGCGATCCTCATGCAGCTCTTGGTGTTCGTTCCGGGTCTTGGTGTTTCGGTCAACGGAAACCGCAACTGGATCCGCATCGCCGGTCAGCAGGTTCAGCCCTCCGAGTTCGCCAAGGTTGCGCTGATCCTGTTCGGTGCGACCGTGCTGACCAAAAAGAGGCGCAAGCTCGCCGAGCTCATGCACGTCACTGTGCCCCTGGTCTTCCCTGCAGGCGGCTTGTTGGTGCTGCTGGTCCTCGGCGGCAAGGACCTCGGCACCGGCCTGGTGCTTCTGGCGATCATCGTGGGGCTACTCTTCGCCGCCGGCGTCCCCGCGCGGATGTTCATGCTCGCCGGTGGCATTTCTGCAGGTCTGGCAGCGGTCCTGGTTGTCACCAGCGTCAACCGGATGAGCCGGATCAAGGACTGGATCGGTGGCGGCTGCGTCGATCCGCACGGCTCCTGCTGGCAGACCACCCACGGCCAGTACGCGCTCGCCGATGGCGGCTGGTGGGGCGTTGGGCTCGGGGCCAGTCGTGAGAAATGGCAATGGCTGCCTGAGGCTCACAACGACTTCATCTTCGCCATCATCGGCGAGGAGCTCGGACTGCCCGGGACGCTGGTGATCATCGCCCTGTTCGCCCTCATCGGTTTCGCCTGCTACCGGTTGGTCTGCCGAACCAACGACTTCTTCATCCGCGTGGCAACCGCCGGAGTCATGATCTGGATCCTGGCCCAGGCAATGATCAACATCGGAGCGGTGATCGGCCTGCTGCCGGTCATCGGAGTTCCTTTGCCACTGGTCTCCAGTGGTGGATCCGCCTTGGTGACAACCCTTTTCGGCCTAGGGATATTGCTGTCGTTCGCACGCAATGAACCAGGCTGCCGCAAGGCCCTCGCCGCCCGGCCGGGCGTCGTGCGCCGCTCGCTCGCCGTCATGCCGATGCGTCGCGGCCGCCGATCATGAGTGCCCATCCGGGGCTGACCTCGGTGCTCCTGGCCGGTGGGGGTTCGGCAGGTCATGTCTCTCCGCTGTTGGCCCTCGCAGACTGTCTTCGCCGCAGGGACCCCGAAATACGCATCACTGCCCTGGGCACCAGCAACGGCCTTGAGCAGCGGCTGGTTCCCGCACGCGGATACGACCTGCGGACGATTCCCAAGGTGGCTTTCCCCCGACGGCCCGGAGCCGCGATCGTCCGGCTGCCCGGCGCTCTCAAGGCTGCCGTGGACGCGGCAGGGGCAGCCATCGACGAGACCAGGCCGGAGGTCGTCGTGGGTTTCGGCGGATACGTCTCGGCGCCGGCCTACCTGGCCGCCCGGCGACGCAGGATTCCTATCGTCGTCCACGAGCAGAACGCTCGCCCGGGCCTGGCCAACCGCCTAGGTGCCCGGATGACGCCTTTCGTGGCAACGACATTCGCATCCACGACCCTGCCTCATGCCACCGTCATCGGTATGCCGTTGCGCCGCGAGATCGCCGGGTTGGACCGCGAGGCGAACCGGGCCGAGGGGCTGGCCCACTTCGGACTCGTCGAGCACCGGCCCACCCTGCTGATCACGGGTGGATCCCTGGGCGCACGGCGGCTGAACATGGCGTTCGCGTCACGCGTCGACGAGCTGCGCCGGCACGGCATACAGGTGCTCCACCTGAGCGGACAGGACAAGGAGTTCGCCCCCCGCTCGACGGTGGCTGGTCCACCGTATGTCGTTGCTGCCTATGCTGATCGGATGGACCTGGCCTACGCAGTCGCCGATCTTGTGGTGGCTCGAGCAGGCGCCAACACGGTCTGCGAGCTGACGGCGGTCGGGTTGCCAGCGGTCTATGTTCCGCTGCCGATCGGTAACGGTGAGCAGCGGTTGAACGCGCGTGATGTCGTTGCTGTCGGGGGTGGCCTGCTGGTCGACGACGCATCCCTCACGGCCGGGTGGATCGACGCAACGCTGGTGCCGCTGGCAACAGATGGTCCACGGATCCGGGTGATGGCCGGCGCCGCTCGAGCCATCGGAGAGCGCGAGGCCGACGAACGGCTGGCCGACCTGGTCACCCTTGCCGCGGACTCGCGAGGTACCCGATGACCTCCCCGCCGGCCGAGGGCATCGCCGCGCGTTCATCTCGTGGCCATCTGCCCAACGGCTCCAACCAGCGCTTCGACTTCACCACCGAGGTCCCTGCCGCCGCCAGCCTGGGCTCGGTCCACTTCATAGCCATCGGAGGCGCAGGCATGTCCGGTGTCGCCCGGGTGATGCTCGCCCGAGGGATGACCGTCAGTGGGTCCGACGCCAAGGACTCGCTCGTGCTGACCGCCTTGGCCGCCGAAGGAGCCGAGGTCCACATCGGCCACGACGCCTCTCATCTCGCGGCCGCCGACACCGTCGTCATCTCCTCTGCCATCCGCGAGGACAACGTCGAGCTTCGGGCTGCCCGGGCCCGGGGGTTGCGGGTTCTCCACAGATCGCAGGCGCTGGCATCGGTCATGCGGGGGAGCCGACGGGTCGCGGTCGCCGGCACAAACGGCAAGACGACGACGACGTCGATGCTCACCGTCGCCCTGCAGGCTTGCGGAGCCGACCCGTCGTTCGCCGTCGGAGGTGAGCTGGCCAAGCACGGCACGAACGCCCACCTCGGCACGGGTGACATCTTCGTGGTCGAAGCCGATGAGAGCGACGGGTCGTTCCTCGTCTACAAGCCCGATGTGGCCATCGTGACCAGCGTGCAGCCCGACCACCTCGACTTCTACGGAACTTACGAGTCGGTCCAGGCTGCCTACGAGAAGTTCGCCGCGACCGTTGCGCCCGACGGCCTGCTCGTGACCTGTGCGGACGACCCCGGGTCACGGAACCTGGCCGACCTGGCCAGGGCTGCGGGCACCCGGGTGATCACGTACGGCCTCGCGGTCGATTCCGGCGTTCGGCTCAGCGCACTTGGTGGTGCCGGATTCCACGGGCAGGCTGACCTCTTGCGGGCTGGTGTGGTCCTGGGTCGTCTGGAGATCGGTATGCCGGGTCGACACAACCTGCTCAACGCTACTGCCGCCTTCGTCGCCGCCACCGAAGGGCTCGGCCAGGATCCGGAACGCGTCCTGGAGGGATTGGCGGGCTTCACCGGCACCCGCCGCAGGTTCGAGACCAAGGGTGAGGTGGCAGGTGTGCGGGTCGTGGACGACTATGCCCACAACCCGGGCAAGGTGGCTGCCGTGGTCGAGACCGCCCGCGCTCTTGCCGGGCCGGGGCGGCTGATCGTGGTGTTCCAGCCGCATCTCTACTCGCGCACCCGCGACTTCGCCGCCGAGCTTGCCACGGCGTTGTCGACCGCAGACTTCGTGATCGTCATGGACGTCTACGCCGCTCGCGAGGATCCGATGCCAGGGGTCAGTGGAGCGTTGATCAGCGACCGGCTGGCTGAAGTGGCCCACAGCCCCGACCATGTTCGGTACGTGCCGTTCTGGTCCGATGTCGCATCCCGCGTGGCGCAGATCGCCAGGGCGGGGGACCTGGTGCTGACCGTGGGCGCTGGTGATGTGACGATGATCGGCCCCGAGATCCTTCGTCTGCTGGGCCGTCGACCGGACCCGACGGAAGTCGTGCAGGGACAGGAATGACGGGGCTGAGCTCACGTGCGGGCCGCGTACTGGGGGCGCGTCGATCTTCCGGACGCCGGCCCCTGGGCCTGGCTTCCTCACGGGCCAGGTTTGCCGTTCGCGCGGCACAGGTCCGTCGTCGTCCCTGGTTGCTGACCGCGTGGGTGGCCGCCACCCTCGCGGTGCTGGCCGGGGGAGTGTGGCTGGTGGAGTTCAGCCCGGTCCTGGCTGCCCGCTCGGTCAGGGTGGAGGGAGTGCCACGAGGCGCGATCAGCGACATCACCCGCCGGGCCGACATCGTGATGGGCACGCCGTTGGCGCGGGTCGACACGGCCGCCGTGACCCGGAGGGTCATCGCCTCGGCAACCTTGGCCGAGGTCACCGTCAGCCGCTCGTGGCCGAGCACGATCGTGATCTCAGCCAGCCCCAGAGTGCCGGTTCTGGCGGCGAGAAACCCTCAAGGTCAAGTGCAGGTTGTGGATTCCCAGGGCGTTGCGTATGCGACCGTGCGTTCCTCACCCAAGGGCGTTCCCCTGATCAACACGGTGGAGAACCCGCCGAGCAAGGACTCGCTGCGCGCCGGCATCGCCGTCCTGCAGGCTCTGTCGGCGAGCCAGCGGGCCCGCGTGAGCAATGTGACGGTGTCGGGGGCGAACCTGGTCACACTCAAGCTGCGTGGCGTCACCGTGGTGTGGGGAGGCGCGCCGGAACCTGAGCTGAAGGTCAAGGTGATGACCGCGCTGCTCAGAGTCAAGGGCGTCCACCTGATCGACGTCAGTGCGCCGCGTACCCCGGTCACCAGATGAGCTGCCCGACACGCCGCGCTGATGTTTGATCGAGCAGGCCCAAAGCCTTACGGTCAGCCTCAACAGGGTTGGAATAACTCTAACCCTCCAGTTTACATCAAGATATATTTCGATGTAAACAACCTCACGAAACATGCCTTCAGCACCCGCCAGCGACTCGCGCAGAACGTTTCAGGAGAGGCCCATCGCCGTGGCAGCACCACAGAACTACCTGGCCGTTATCAAGGTCGTCGGCATTGGCGGAGGGGGTGTCAATGCGATCAACCGGATGATTGACGTCGGTCTGAAGGGCGTCGAGTTCATCGCCATCAACACCGACGCCCAAGCCCTGTTGATGAGTGACGCCGACGTCAAGCTTGACGTCGGTCGTGAGCTGACCCGGGGTCTGGGCGCGGGCGCGGACCCCGAGGTCGGGAAGAAGGCCGCCGAGGACCATGCCGAGGAGATCGAAGAGGTGCTCAAGGGCGCCGACATGGTCTTCGTGACGGCAGGCGAGGGCGGCGGCACCGGCACCGGTGGCGCGCCCGTCGTGGCCAAGATTGCCAAGTCGATCGGCGCCCTCACCATCGGCGTTGTCACCCGGCCCTTCACGTTCGAGGGACGCCGGCGCGCCAACCAGGCCGAGACCGGTATTGCCGGCCTGCGTGAGGAGGTCGACACCCTCATCGTGATCCCGAACGACCGGCTGCTCTCGATCAGCGACCGCGCGGTCAGCATGCTCGATGCCTTCCGCACCGCGGACCAGGTTCTCCTGTCCGGGGTGCAGGGCATCACCGACCTCATCACCACCCCGGGCCTGATCAACCTCGACTTCGCCGACGTCAAGGCAGTGATGCAAGGGGCGGGCTCGGCGCTCATGGGCATCGGTTCGGCTCGTGGTGACGACCGCGCCGTTCAGGCCGCGGAGCTGGCGATCTCCTCGCCGCTTCTCGAGGCCAGCATCGACGGGGCACACGGCGTACTGCTCTCGATCCAGGGTGGCTCCGACCTCGGGCTCTTCGAGATCAACGAGGCGGCCCGTCTGGTGCAGGAAGCCGCTCACCCCGAGGCCAACATCATCTTCGGCGCTGTCATCGACGACGCGCTCGGGGACGAGGTGCGGGTGACGGTCATCGCCGCCGGTTTCGATGGTGGCGGTCCGGTTCGTCGCAATGACGAACGGGCCCTGGGTCAGATCGCTGGCTCCACCCAGCGCCCTGGTTCGGTCACCGCGCCCACAGAGCAGCCGCACGTCGGCCAGCCCGCACATCCTGCTGAGCCTGCGGCCCCGGGTCACCCGCAGTCCGGCGTCAAGGTGCCGGTGGGGGTTGCCCCTGAAGCCAACGGGCATCACACCACGGTGCCACCACACACGGTCACCTTCGACGACAGCGACGATCTCGATGTCCCCGATTTCCTGAAATGACGACCTGCAGATAGCGAACCCTGAGACATCACTGTGCCGGTGAACGCTCATGCCTGCACCGTTCCAGGAGGGCTCCGCTAGCGTGAACCCCGTGTTCCATTGGCGTGAGCAGGTTCAGGCCATCGGTGGTTGCGGCGTCGACTGGGGATTCACCACCACGCGTGGCGGGTCAAGCACGGGGGACTTCGCCAGCCTCAACCTGAGCGGGCACGTGGGGGACGATCCGAAGGCGGTCGAGTCCAACCGGGCGCGAGTGGCCAGCTCCTTCGGTGTGGGGCGAGACCAGCTGCTCTTCATGAACCAGTGTCAAGGCTCGGACGTCGTGGTCGTGGACGGGCCCTGGGTCGGGGAACCTCCGGCGGCGGACGGCGTCGTCACGACTTCTCCCGACCTCGCCCTGGCCGTTCTGGTTGCTGACTGCACCCCGATCCTGCTGGTCGACCAGGTCGCCGGCGTCGCCGCGGCGGTGCATGCCGGCCGGCCCGGGATGATGTCGCGCATCGCACTGAGGGCGGTCGACGTCATGACCGACCTGGGGGCCCGTTCGATCCGCGCAGTGGTTGGTCCGTCGATCTGCGGTCGCTGCTACGAGGTGCCCGAGGTCATGAGGGCGCAAGCCGCGGCGATCAGTCCCAGTGCGGCGGCGGTCTCGTGGCTGGGGACTCCTGCCATCGACGTCGCTGCTGGCGTGGTCGAACAACTGAGGGCCAGATCCGTTGCGGTGCAATGGATCTCGGGCTGCAGTCGAGAGTCCGAAGAGCTGTTCTCCTATCGTCGGGCGCACCGCACGGGTCGATACGCGGGGGTCGTCCGGCTTCTGGACGCCGACGCCGAAGAGCGGGTATGACGTCCGCCGGCGATGCTGCGGCGCGGTGCGCGGAACTGTCAACCGGTCTCGCGCATGTCGAGGACCGCATCCGTGCCGCGTGTATGGCAGCAGGGCGCGCCCGTGCGGATGTTCAGCTGATCGTGGTCACAAAGTTCTTTCCGGGCGCTGACGTCGAGCTGCTCTGCCAGCTCGGCGTCACAGACATCGGGGAGAACCGCGACCAGGAGGCGTCGGCCAAGATCGCGGCTCTGCCGGCAGAGGTTCGTCGGCTTCTTCATGTCCACTTCATCGGTCAGCTTCAGACCAACAAGGCGGGCTCGGTGGCGGCCTATGCCGACGCCGTTCACTCGATCGACCGGGACCGGCTGGTCATCGCCCTTGACCGGGCTGCCACTGCGCGAGGCCGTGACATCGGCGCGCTCGTCCAGGTGAACCTGGGTACGAGCGCTGGTGGAGGGCCGGGAGCAGGTGCAGCGCGCGGCGGCATACAGGTTGATGGCGTTGCCGCGCTCGCGGACAGCATTGCTGCCTCGGGTCACCTGTTGCTCCGGGGACTCATGGGGGTGGCCCCACAAGGAGTCGATCCTGGCGAGGCATTCAGGCAGCTCGCCAGGTGTGCCCACGACCTGCAGGCTGACCACCCGGGTGCCACCTGGATCTCTGCCGGGATGAGCGGTGATCTGGAGTCGGCTGTGGCGAACGGTGCGACCCACCTGCGTGTCGGCAGCGCAATCCTCGGTTCCCGCCCGCTCCTTGGGTAGTTTTGGGTCGAAGATTCTTGTCGATCACATGCAACTCGGATCCACCCACACTCGGACAACTCACAACGTAGCTAAGGAGCTCGCGATGGCTGGGGCACTGCGAAAGACCATGGTGTACCTCGGACTTGCTGAGGAGGACGAGCACTACGACGGTTATGACGACTACGACGAGGCGGATGCAGGCCATGAGGCCTCTGGACGTGACGGCCGATCCGCGGCCGTGACGACGCTGCCGCAGCGCACACCCGTGGCTCGAGTCGTGCGCGATGTAGAGGTCGGTGCTTTGAACAGGATCACGACGATCCATCCGCGCACCTACAACGAAGCCAAGAACATCGGTGAGAGCTTCCGGGACGGCACGCCGGTGATCATGAACCTCACCGACCTCGATGATGCCGACGCCAAGCGTCTCGTGGACTTCGCCGCTGGTCTGGTGTTCGGTCTGCACGGCGCCATCGAGCGGGTCACCAGTAAGGTCTTCCTGTTGTCCCCTGCCCATGTTGAAGTGACGGCCAACGAGGTCGAGGCGCCCAAGCCGGCGTCTCGCGCCTTCTTCAACCAGAGCTGAGCCGAACACGGTCATCGCCTCGGTGCCGCACTCACAGCAAACAACGTCATGCTGGACGTCGTGAAGTCCGCTCTGATCTTCGTTGTCTACCTGTTCTTTGCTGCCCTGATCTGTCGACTGGTTCTGGACTGGGTCCAGGTCCTGGCCAGGGAATGGCGGCCCAAAGGGCCCGTCCTGGTACTTGCTGAAGGCATCTATACCGTGACCGACCCACCGCTGAAGTTCCTGCGACGCCTGATCCCGCCGTTGTCGTTGGGGACGATTCGCCTCGACCTGGCGTTTCTCGTACTGATGCTTGCGGTCTCTTTGACGCTCAGTCTCCTGCAGTACATCTGACCAATCGCTGACCCAATGCTCGACCCGTCTGTTTTACTCACAGGTGCACTGCTATAAGGTAGTGCGGCCCCTGACCGGTCTCGACCGAGGTGACTACATGGCGTTCACGCCCGAGGATGTCCTCAACAAGCATTTCACCGCTACCCAGTTTCGTCGTGGCTACGACGAGCAGGAGGTCGATGACTTCCTGGACGAGATCGTCGTCGAGCTGCGCCGCCTGAGCGCAGACAACGACGACCTGGGTGCGCAGCTCAAGTCCTGTCAGGAGAGCAAGGGTGTCCCGGTCGTCCGGGGCGCCATGGTCAGCGCCGCAGCGGTCGGTGCCGGCAGTCGTGCCGAGTCCACGATCCCCGGTGAGAAGAACGGCAGAGCGCCCGAACCTGCGGTGGCCAAGAAAGACGACCAGCTGGCTCTGAGCGAGGCGGCTGTGGCGGCTACGGCCGTGGCCGAGCGCATTGCCCGGGAGAAGATTGCGGCTGCCAAGGTGTCTGCAGAGCAGGCCGAGAAGGACGCCGCCGCTCGCATCTCCAAGGCCAAGACCGACGCTGAGCTTGCAGAGGCCCAGGCGGCCGAGCGCGTCAAGAGCGCCAAAGAATCCAGAGAGGCTGCGGACAAGGCAGCCAAGGACGCCAAGGACGCCGCCGACAAGGCCATCCAGGACGCCGCGGCCGCCAAGGATGCTGCCGACAAGGCAGCCAGGGACGCCAAGGACGCTGCAGACAAGAGCGCCAAGTCGTCGTTCGCAGCGCCTGCGCCAGCTCCTGTGGCTACGGCACCCGCTGTCAGCAAGGAACAGGAACACATCGCCGCGGCTGGCGTGCTTGCTCTGGCGCAGAAGCTGCACGAGGAGTACGTCTCCGAGGGTCAGGACACCCGGCAACGCCTGATCAGCGAGGGACAGTCGCACCACGACAAGGTTGTCGGCGAAGCCGCAGCCAAGCACGCCGAGCTGCTCTCGACCGGGCAGGCCAAGCACGACGAGTTCCTGGCAATCGGTCGCTCGAAGCATGCCGAGTTCCTGTCGACCGGGCAGGCCAAGCACGACTCGCTCATCGCCGAGGCCAGCGCGCGGCACGAGCAGATGATCACCGAGGCGCGCGAGCGGTCCACCGGCATGCTTGCCGAGGCCCAGCAGAAGAAGGCCGCTGTGCTGGAAGCGCTCGCTCGCGAGCGTGACCTGCTCGAGAAGAAGATCGACGAGCTGCGAACCTTTGAGCGTGACTACCGCGCCCGCCTGAAGTCCTACCTCGAGGGTCAGCTGCAAGAGCTGGACCACGTGGGGGTCGACAGGGCCAATAACGGCGAGGGTGAGGGCAACGACGGCCAGCAGAACGGCTGACCTGCAAACGACCGGGAGCCGAAGGGCCGACCATCGGGTCGGCGCTCCGGCTCTTTCGGTAAAGGCCGGATGGTCAGTTGATCCGGAGCTCCGAGTCCTGGTGTGGACGGACTAACCAGAGCCGCAGCGGCGTTTCTCCCTTGAGTACTGAGCAGGATGGCCTTATCCTCACGCCACCTGTCCGCTTTTTTGGGGCTGACGCATTGACACCCATGAAGGGGCCCAGCATGGCTGTGAAGAAAGGGACGTCAGCGAAGAAGGCCGTCCCGGCGCGCAAGACCGTTCCTGCCGCGAAGAGCACCACCAAGGCCGTCCCGGCGCGCAAGACCGTCCCTGCCGCGAAGAGCACCACCAAGGCCGTCCCGGCGCGCAAGACCGTCCCCGCCGCGAAGAGCACCACCAAGGCCGTGGCGCCCAAGCGGACCGCGGCCAGGGTTGCTGCGAAGTCGGCGACACCGGCAGCCCGTGGGGTGCCCCGGACCACGTCCAAAGCCTCGTCAACGGCCGCGCCCCTGCGGGCGCAAAAGCCATCTGCCCGCGCTTCCACAGCCCAGCCACGACCGCTGCTGGTCCGTGAAGACGAGACGCCGTGGACGGCCAAGGAGCTCAAAGCGGTTCGCGCCGAGCTGGAGGCTGACGTCGTCCGCCTGCTTCACGAGATCTCGGTGGCCGAGTCCGAGCTGGCTGGGCTGATGCGAGACGCCGGCGACGGGTCGGGTGATGACCAGGCCGACGCCGGGACCAAGACCTTTGAGCGTGAGCAGGAGATCTCGTTGGCCAACAACGCCCGCGTGATGTTCGAACAGAGCGAGCACGCCCTGCAGCGGATCGATGACCGCAGCTACGGCATCTGCGAGAACTGCGGAAACCCGATCGGCAAGAATCGTCTTCTGGCCTTCCCGCGTGCGACCCTATGCATGCCATGCAAGTCCAAGCAGGAGCGCCGCTAATTCCGTCACCCGTAACAAGCCACACCACGACAGCCCGATTGACCTCACGACGACCACTGTTCGTTGCGCTCGTCACAGCCGCCGTGGTGGTCTACTGCGCCGATCAGCTGACCAAGGCGTGGGCCTCCGCCAACCTCGAGTCGGGTCAACCTCGAGCGCTGGTCGGATCGTTGCTGAAGCTCAACCTGACCCGCAACTCCGGCGCGGCCTTCTCGATCGCCACTGGGTCGACCTGGATCCTGACTGTCATCGCCTCTGCCGTGGTCATCTTCATCCTGTTCACCGCCCGCCGTCTCGGCAGTTGGGGCTGGGCCATGGCGCTCGGGCTGCTGCTGGGGGGCTCGCTGGGCAACTTGACCGACCGCATGCTGCGGTACCCCGGGCCGGGTCGCGGTCACGTTGTCGACTTCCTGCAGCTGCCGAACTTTCCGATCTTCAACATCGGCGACTCGGCCATCGTCAGCGCCGCGGTCCTGATCGCGCTGCTGGCGTTCCGCGGCATCAATGTCGACGGGACCCGCACTGTCGACCACACCCGCAAGCACGGGCCCTCTGAGAAGCAGCCTCCGAAGCACTCGGCAGGATCAACCAGCGATGGCTGATGTTCGTTCGCTAGCTGTTCCCGAGGGCCTCGAAGGTGAACGCGTCGACGCTGCACTTTCCCGACTCTTCGGCCTGTCACGCACCAAAGCAGCCGACCTGGCCTCGGCAGGCGCGGTGACGGTTGACCAGCGAACGGTGGGCAAGTCCGACCGGGTATGCGCGGGTGCCTGGCTCGAGGTCTCGCTCCCCGAAGCGCCCGCCTCGAGCAGGCTCGCCGTGGTCGCGGACCCTGTGCCCGGCATGAGCGTGATCCACGATGACGATGACGTGATCATCGTCGACAAACCCGTCGGTGTGGCCGCCCATCCAAGCGTCGGCTGGACCGGTCCTACGGTGATCGGCGGCCTGGCAGCGGCCGGGTATCGCATCTCGACATCGGGTGCAGCCGAGCGTCAGGGCGTCGTGCACCGCCTGGATGTTGGCACGAGCGGCCTGATGGTCGTTGCGAAGAGCGAACACGCCTACACCGTTCTCAAGAGGGCCTTCAAGGAGCGCACGGTCGACAAGACGTACCACGCCCTCGTCCAGGGCCTGCCCGACCCGACGCAGGGCACCATCGACGCTCCCATCGGTCGGCACCCCACCCACGACTACAAGTTCGCGGTCATGGCCAGCGGCAAGGCGAGCATCACCCATTACGAGGTCATCGAGGCGTTCAGATCAGCCTCCCTCGTCGAGGTCCACCTGGAGACAGGGCGCACCCACCAGATCCGGGTCCACTTCTCCGCCCTGCACCATCCCTGCGCCGGGGACCTGACCTACGGTGCCGACCCTGTGCTGGCCAAGGCTCTCGGCCTCGAACGTCAGTGGCTGCACGCCGTCGGCCTCGCGTTCCAACACCCCGGCACCGGCGAGCGGGTCGAGTTCCGTAGCGCCTATCCCGAGGATCTGCAGACCGCGCTCGACCGGGTCGGCGGTTAGGCCTCGCGCGGCGTTAGCCGGTTTGTTGCACGGTTGCCGGTCGAGAGCCTGGTATCGATGAAACAAACCGGCTAACGGCAGTGCCCCGAACACCCCACGCGGCCGCGGGACGGCATACAAGGGGTTGTCGTTCACCCGGCATAGACTCTGCCTCAATGTCTGAGCCGTCCTCGCCTTCATCGGGTCCACCCGACAAGAGCTTCGTCCACCTGCACGTGCACACCGAGTACTCCATGCTCGATGGTGCCGCCCGTATCGACGAGCTGTTCGAGAGCGCCGCAGAGATGGGTATGCCGGCCCTGGCCACGACCGACCACGGCTACGTCTTCGATGCGTTCGAGTTCTGGTCCAAGGCCAAGAAGTATGGCGTCAAGCCGATCATCGGGGTCGAGGCCTACCTCACTCCTGGCACGCACAGAACCGACAAGACCCGGGTCAAGTTTGGTGAGGGCGGTCGAGATGACGTCTCCGGTTCTGGCGCCTACACGCACATGACGTTGCTGGCGAGCACCACCGCGGGCATGCACAACCTGTTCCGGATGAGCTCGCTGGCCTCTATGGAGGGCTACTACTTCAAGCCCCGGATCGACCGCGAGCTGCTTCAGACCTACGGGCAGGGCCTCATCGGCACGACGGGCTGTGCAGGCGGCGAGATCCAGACCCGGCTGCGCCAGGGCCAGTACCGCGAGGCCGTCACAGCGGCTGCGGAGTTCCGCGACATCTTCGGCGCCGAGAACTTCTACTGCGAGGTCATGGATCACGGCATCGACATCGAGCGCCAGACGATCAAGGACCTTTTGCGCCTGGCCAAGGACCTCGACCTGCCGCTGGTGGCGACCAACGACCTGCACTACACCAAAGCGGCGGACGCCAAGGCCCACGCTGCGCTGCTCTGCGTGCAGTCCGGGTCCACGATGATGGACCCGAACCGGTTCAAGTTCGACGCAGACGAGTTCTACCTCAAGAGTCCGGCGCAGATGCGGCACCTGTGGCGCGAGCTGCCCGAGGCCTGCGACAACACCCTGCTGATCGCCGAGCGCTGCGACGTGGGGTTCACCGAGGGCGAAGGCGCCTACATGCCTCGCTTCCCGTGCCCCGACGGTGAGGACGAGACCTCGTGGTTCATCAAGGAGGTGGAGCGCGGGCTCCACGTGCGTTACCCGGAGGGGGTTCCTGATGCGGTCCGCAAGCAGGCGGCATACGAGACTGAGGTCATCGTCTCCAAGGGCTACCCGGGATACTTCCTCGTGGTTGCCGACTTCATCGGGTGGGCCAAGACGAACGGCATCCGCGTCGGCCCCGGTCGTGGGTCGGGTGCCGGCTCGATGTGCGCGTACGTCATGGAGATCACGGACCTCGACCCGCTGAAGCACGGTCTGATCTTCGAGCGCTTCCTCAACCCCGAACGCGCCTCCATGCCCGACTTCGACATCGACTTCGACGAGCGGCGCCGAGGTGAGGTGATCCACTACGTCACCGAGAAGTATGGTGAGGAGCGAGTCGCGCAAATCGTCACCTACGGGACGATCAAGGCCAAGCAGGCGGTCAAGGACGCCTCGCGGGTCATGGGCCTGCCCTTCTCGATGGGTGAGAAGCTCACCAAGGCGATGCCGCCCGCGATCATGGGCAAGGACGTGCCGCTGTCAGCGATCTTCGACCCCAAGCACAAGCGCTATGCCGAGGGGGCGCAGTTCCGCCAGGTCCACGACGAGGACCCTGTGGCCCAGGAAGTGGTCGTGACCGCACTCGGCCTCGAGGGGCTGAAGCGTCAGTGGGGCGTGCATGCGGCGGGCGTCATCATGTCCAGCGAGCCGCTTATCGACCTGATCCCGATCATGCGCCGCGAGCAGGACGGCCAGATCATCACGCAGTTCGACTACCCGAGCTGTGAGACGCTCGGCCTGGTCAAGATGGACTTCCTCGGGCTGCGCAACCTGACCATCCTGGACGATGCGCTGATCAACGTCCGCAGCAACCGCGGCGACGAGATCGACCTCGACGAGCTCAGCAAGACCCTGGACGACCCCGCTACCTACCAGCTGCTCGGCCGCGGGGACACCCTGGGCGTCTTCCAGTTCGACGGTGGGCCCATGCGCTCGCTGCTGCGGCTGATGAAGCCGGACAACTTCGAGGACATCTCGGCGGTCGGCGCGCTCTATCGTCCCGGCCCGATGGGTGCCAACTCGCACATCAACTACGCGCTGCGCAAGAACCACCAGCAGGAGATCTCCTACCCCCACCCCGACCTCGCGCACGCCCTCGAGCCACTGCTTGGCACGACCTACGGCCTGATCGTCTATCAAGAGCAGGTCATGGAGATTGCCCAGAAGCTCGCGGGCTACACGCTTGGCAAGGCCGACCTGCTACGCCGTGCCATGGGCAAGAAGAAGCGCGCAGTCCTGGATGCCGAGTACGTCGGCTTCGAGTCGGGCATGGTTGCTAACGGCTTCAGCCCGGCCGCCATCAAGGCGTTGTGGGACGTCCTGGTTCCCTTCTCGGACTACGCGTTCAACAAGGCGCACAGCGCGGCATACGGCCTGGTCTCCTACTGGACCGCCTACCTGAAGGCGAACTACCCGGCCGAGTACATGGCCGCGGTGCTGACCAGCGTGCGCGACGACAAGGACAAGTCGGCGCTCTATCTGAACGAGTGCCGCCGGATGGGCATCAAGGTCCTTCCGCCGGACGTGAACGAGAGCTCGGCAAACTTCACCGCCGTCGGCACTGACATCCGCTTCGGGCTGGCCGCCATCCGCAACGTCGGCCACAACGTGGTCGAGGCGATCGTGGCTGCACGCGAGGACAAGGGGCGGTTCGTCTCGTTCGAGGACTTCGTGCGCAAATCACCGGCCGTGGTGTGCAACAAGCGCACGATCGAGTCCTTGGTCAAGGGCGGCTCCTTCGACTCGTTGCAGCACACTCGTCAGGGTCTGTTGCGGGTGCACGAGGCCTACGTCGACGCGCTCGTGGACGAGAAGAAGCAGGAGGCGATCGGCCAGGACTCGCTGTTCGGGGGGTTCGGCGACGATGCCGGCGACGATGGTGAGGCATCGACGTCGCTTCTGGCCATGCCCCCGATTCCGACCATCGAGTGGGACAAGGCCACGTTGTTGGCCTTCGAACGCGAGATGCTCGGGCTCTATGTGTCGGACCACCCGCTGTTCGGCATCGAGCACATCCTGGCCCAGCACGCTGATACCTCGATTGCAGCTCTGACCGGCGACGACACCAAGCCCGATGGGGCCAATGTCACCATCGCCGGGCTGATCACCGGTCTGCAGATCAAGCGCACCAAGAAGGGCGACCTCTGGGCCATCGCCACGGTCGAGGACCTCGACGGTGCGATCGACTGCCTCTTCTTCCCTTCGGCCTACATGACCGTCTCCACGATGCTCGGCCACGACGTCGTGTGCGTGGTCCGCGGCCGCCTCAACCGGCGTGACGAGACTCCGACGATCTTCGCCCAGGAGCTGACTCTGCCCGACATCAAAGAGGGGCCACGGGGGCCCCTGGTGGTGACCCTGCCTCTGGCCAGGGCCACCAATGGTGTCGCCGAGCGGATCAAGCTGGTGTTGGGTCAGCACCCAGGCGTGACTGAGGTGCACGTCAAGCTCACCCAGCCCGGGCGCTCCGTCCTGATGCGGCTGGACGACACGCTGCGCGTCAGCGCATCCCCTGCGCTGTTCGGTGACCTGAAGGCCCTGCTGGGACCCGCCTGTCTGACCTGAAACGCCGACGGGGACGGGTGAGGTCCGTAATAATCAGAACCGGGCGACCCACGAGATGAGGATAACGTCATGACCGAGTTCGAGTCCGCGCTGAACACGCCGAGTCCGTATGAGGCACTGCCTCCGGTCCCGTCGTTCACGCTCACCAGCGAAGACCTCACCGATGGCGGCCGGATGCCGGTCGCGCACGTGTCCGATGGGGGAAACCAGAGCCCGCAGCTGAGCTGGTCGGGCGCGCCCGCGGGCACACAGGGCTACGCGATCACCTGCTTCGACCCGGACGCGCCCACCGGCAGCGGGTGGTGGCACTGGTTCCTCCTGGGCGTCGGCGCCGATACCACCTCGGTCGCGCGCGGTGAGCTGCCCTCCGGTTCCTACTGCCTGCGCAACGACGGCGGACGCAACCAGTACGACGGCGCGGCGCCCCCGCCCGGGCACGGCACCCACCGATACATCTTCGCGGTGCATGCCCTGGACAAGGGCGACCTGGAGGTGCCCGCCAGCGCGTCGCCGGCCGTCGGCGGCTTCAACCTGACCTTTCACACCCTGGCCCGTGCGGTCCTGACGGTGGGTTACTCGCGGTAGCGCTCCGGGTGGAGCCGATCGTCGGATAGCGTGCCTGCGTGACCGCTGCCAAGCCTGTCTTCGCCAAGCATGTCGAGCACGTCCGTGAGCACCACGGTGACCGGGTCATCGATCCGTTCGAGTGGCTGCGCGACAAGGACGATCCTGAAGTCATCGCGCACCTCGAAGCCGAGAATGCCTATGCCGAGGCCATGACCAGCCATCTCGAGCCCCTGCGCGCGCGGATCTTTGACGAGATCAAGTCGCGAACGCAGGAGGCCGACCTGTCGGTGCCCGCGGCATACAGGGGGTGGTGGTACTACTCACGCACGTTCGAAGGCATGCAGTATGCCGCGCAGTGCCGGGTTCGGATGGTGGAGGGTCGGGGGCGGCCACAGCTCGAGCCGGGGGTCACCCCCGAAGGTGAACAGGTGCTGCTGGATGGCAACGTCGAGGCAGAGGGGCACGAGTTCTTCTCGCTGGGGGCCTTCGAAGTGAGTCCGGAAGGAAGCCGGATCGCCTATGCCGTCGACATCGAGGGGGGCGAGCGATTTGCCCTACGGGTCAAGGACATCGAGACCGGAGAGGTCATCGACGACGCGGTTACGGAGATCGGCTACGGGGCGGTCTGGTCGCTGGACGGGCAGCACCTCTTCTACACCCGCCTGGATGAGTCATGGCGCCCCCATCAGGTCTGGCGCCATGAGGTGGGGACACCCACGCAGGGCGATGCCTTGGTGTTCGAGGAGCCGGACGAGCGGTTCTGGATGGGCATCGGGTCCTCGCGCGACGACGCCTGGGTGATCATCCAGGTGGG